>JBMFXK010000233.1:0-5090 GCA_049964315.1 Clostridia bacterium
TGGTGGCACTTTGGCTGAACTTTCTGGGCACACCTGACGCCAAGCAGCTGTTGTCCAGCGAGCGGATCTTCTACTTTCATATGGGGTCGGCCACTGCGGCCGGATTTGCGTTCCTGGTGGCCTTTGCCGCCAGCATTGCCTACCTTCGGACGCGCCGGAGCCGCTGGGACGCCATTGCCGCGGCGTCCACCGAGGTTGGCGTCGTCTTCACCACCATGGTCCTGGTGTCGGGCATCTTGTGGGGCAAGGTGGCCTGGGGTGTGTGGTGGACATGGGATCCGCGGCTCACGGCCACTGTGGTCATGTGGGTGATGTTTGTGGCCTACTTGCTGCTGCGGGAATGGACCGACAATCCCGAGCGCCGCGCGTCCTACGCGGCCGTGCTGAATGTCGTGGCGTTCTTTATCGTGCCCCTGAACTACGTCGGGGTGCGCTGGCTGAACACGATCCACCCCTTCGTCATCACGGAGAAAGGGATCGCCCTGCCGGGATCCATGCAGGTCGCCATGTTCGTGTCGATGGG
This sequence comes from Clostridia bacterium, assembly GCA_049964315.1. Classification (GTDB taxonomy): domain Bacteria; phylum Bacillota; class Sulfobacillia; order Sulfobacillales; family JAIMBI01; genus JAKATP01. The sequence continues at coordinate 524 of JBMFXK010000233.1, forward strand.
GGCGTTCACCTATCTGTACCTGGCATGGATGGTGGTTCGGGTGCGGCTCTTGGAGACCGAGTCGGTGGTGGACGCCATGAAGGACCGGCTCCGAACCCGGCTTGATGCCATCTAACGTGGGACCCGAAAGGGGGGTAGAACCGTGAGTGCTGCTGAAGGTCGAGACCTGCTGTTCCTGTTCTTTGCGTACACGGCGCTGTTCCTGGTGATGTTCGGCTTCCTGTTCCGCATGACAGGCAAGACCAAGCTCCTGCGCCAGGAGATCGACCTGTTGAAGGACGAGGTCCACCTGCAAGGGAGTGATCCGTTTCAGGACGCACCTGAGCACGATCACCTCGACGCCTGATCGGGATTCGAGCCCGGCATCTCACTCCCTGGCTGTGTACAATACGTAAGAAGGCGCCGCCTGCTGGTGGCGCCCGGCATGCATGCCAATGAGGAGGAGACCCATGATCAGGGTTCTGGTGGCAAAGCCGGGACTGGACGGGCACGATCGCGGAGCCAAGGTGATTGCCCGAGCACTGCGCGACGCCGGTATGGAGGTGATCTACACCGGCCTCCACCAGACGCCGGAACAGATTGCGGAGGCGGCGCTGCAGGAGGACGTGCAGGTCGTGGCCATCTCTATTCTTTCGGGTGCGCACCCCACGCTGGTTCCCCGCATCGTGAACCTGGTGCGGGGCAATGGCCAGGACGACGTCTTGATCCTGCTCGGCGGCATCATCCCCGAACAGGACATACCAGCGATGCTGTCCGCGGGCGTGGCCGCGGTGTTCGGTCCGGGCACCGACACGCGGGACATCATCGAGTACATCTCAACCCACGTGTCCGTCGCATGAGCGACCTGGCGGACAGGGTGCTGCGCCGTGAACGGGCGGCCATTGCCCGAGCGCTGACCGTAGTAGAGCGCGGTGGCAGTGTGGGGCAGGAGCTGCTGCGGGAGTTGTTTCCGCACACCGGCCACGCTCACGTGGTCGGTATTACCGGCGCCCCGGGCGTCGGGAAGTCGACCCTGGTGGACGGGCTCGCCCTCGAGGCGCGACAGCGGGGGCGCACAGTCGGCATCATCGCCGTGGACCCTTCGAGTCCGTTTACCGGCGGTGCCATCTTGGGTGACCGGATCCGTATGCAGGCTGCGGTGATGGACTCGGGAGTCTTCATGCGGAGCCTCGCCAGCCGGGGCCAGACAGGCGGACTATCCCGTTCCTGTTCAGCCTCTCTGGAGGTCCTGGACGCCGCCGGGTTTGATCTCATCTTGGTCGAGACGGTGGGCGCCGGACAGAGTGAGATCGAGATCATGGCGCTGGGCCATACCACGGTCGTGGTGATGGCCCCGGGTCTCGGTGACGACATTCAGGCGATCAAGGCGGGAATCTTGGAGATTGCCGACATCTTCGTCGTCAATAAGGCGGATCGTGAGGGTGCCGACCGCACCGTACGGGAGATCCGAAGCATGCTCCACCTTGCGGCGGAAGCACCTCCCTGGCCGCCCGCCATCGTCAAGACCATGGCCCAGCAGCGGGAGGGTGTCGCCCAGCTCCTGGACACGCTCGACCGACACTTCACGTACCTGCATGACGGCGAGGGGCTCTCCGGCCGCCGGCTCTCGCGCACTGGGCATCTCTTGCGTCAGGCGGTGACGGACCTGGCTGAAACCCGTTTGCGTGGTGCCATGCGCGCGGCTGACTGGGATCAGGTTCTTCATGACATCGTGGCGGGCCGGAGTGATCCCGACGAGGTCGCGCGGCGCATCCTGTGCGGGGATGCGACATCCTCCGAGGCGGGGAGGGCGGAATAGTGGTGGGTGGACTGGACCCCGATGCCAGGATGGTGCAAGAGGCCATTATCCGCGTGGTAAATTCTACTATCCAACCGCGAAGCGCCGAATATGATGCCGCAGGACGGTTTCCCAGGGAGAACCTGACGCTTCTGGCAGAGCAAGGGTTTCTGGGGATGACCGCGCCGGCGGAGTATGGCGGGGCCGGGCTCCCGTACCTGGCTCAGACCGTTGTGGTTGAGGCGTTGGCATACGGGTGTCCGGCGACCGCGGTGATTTACGAGGTGCACAACTCGCTCCACACGGAGGCGGTGTGGCGCTATGGCACCCAGGAACAGAAGGCCGCCTGGCTGCCCAAGTTGATCGACGGCACCTGGATTGGAGCGTTTGCGCTGACGGAGGCCCACGCTGGCTCCGACGCGGCGGATCTCGTGAGTGTGGCCCGTCCCGTAGCGGGCGGGTACCGGCTGACGGGCCGCAAGATGTTTATCTCCAGCGCCGGGGAGGCGGAACGCTATCTCGTGTTTGCGCGCCTGCCAGACACGACTGGCCGGACGGGAATCACGGGTCTGATGGTGAACCGCGACGCAGAGGGGGTGTCGTTCGGGCGTCCGCTGGAGAAGATGGGGCTCCATGCCTCCAAAACGGCGGAGATGATCCTGGACGATGTTTTCGTTCCGGTGCACGACCGCTTGGGGCAGGAGGGCGAGGGTTACCAGATGGCGCTGTCGCTGCTGGACGGCGGACGCATCGGCATCGCCGCTCAGGCCTGCGGGATGATGGCGGCGGCTTTCCAGAAGAGCCGGCGGTACAGCCGCGAGCGAGAGCAGTTCGGCCAGCCCATCGCCCGCTTCGAGGGGGTGCAGTTCAAGCTGGCAGACATGGCCATCGACCTGCACGCGGCGCGCCTCATGACGTACGAGGCGGCGCGCAATCGGGACCATCCAGACATCCGCCGCCTGGCAGGCATGGCGAAACTATTTGCGTCGGAGGCGGTGGTCCGTCACGCCCTGGCGGCCATTCAGATTCATGGCGGTTATGGCTACATGAAGGACTATGGCGTGGAGCGCATCCTGCGCGATGCCAAGGTCACGGAGATTTACGAGGGAACGTCCGAGGTGATGCGCCTCGTCATCGCCTCCCGCCTGCTGCGGGATCCGGAGGAGGCGATCTGGGAGGTGTGATCCGTGCCTGACCCCATCCGGGTGGTGCTGGCGGGATCCACCGGAAGGACCGGCCGTGAAGTGGGCCGCGCGATTCATCGGGCGCCCGATATGGCATTGGTGGCCGCCATCGGTGGCACCCACCGCGGTCAATCGCTGGGAGGGCTGTGGGGCGATCCCACCGTGAAGCTGGACGTGGTGGGATCGGTTGCTGAGGCTGCCCCGTCGCATCCCCAGGTGCTGGTAGACTTCACCGAGCCGGATTCGGCCTATCCCCGGCTCGTGGAGGCGGTCGAGCGAGGCTGGTCGGTGGTGGTGGGCACCACCGGCTTTTCGCGCGAGCAACGCCTCGCCCTGTCGCGTCTGGTCGCAGACCGTCACGTCGCCGCCGCCCTCATTGCCAACTTCTCAGTTGGCTCGTGGATGCTTGAACAGTTTACTCTGGAAGCTGCGCGGGTGTTTTCGGACGTCGAGCTGATTGAGGCTCATGCCGACACCAAACGCGATCGCCCGTCCGGAACGGCGGTCCGGCTTTCGGCCCTGCTGGCGCGAGCGTGGCGGCGCAACCCGGATGACATTCCCGTGCATTCCATCCGGCTCCCGGGCATGGTGGCGCACCAGACGGTGGTGTTTGGGGCCAAAGGACAGGTGCTGACCCTGCGCCACGACGTCCACGACCGCACGGCTTATGCCAGCGGGGTACTCATGGCCATCAGGCGGATGTCATCTCTATCGGGACAGCTGGTGGAAGACCTCGGCGCGGTGCTGCAGCCGAGCGAGCGCGGCTAGGGTTTTGATGCGGGCTCGTGTTCGGCCGCATGGCGGCGTGCGATTTCGCGAAAGCGCAGGACGGCATCGGAATGACGCTCAGCATCAGCCGGCACCCGCACCCGCCGGTCCTTTTGCAAGCGTTCGCGCAGCGCGTCGAGGCCGGCCTCGGCGCCGGGCACCAGCGGTCCTTTTCGTCGTCGCGCCATCGTATTCGTAGACTCCCCACCGTTCGGTAATCACCAATAGCATGCATGACGGGGGTCGCATTATGCGGAGACGCCAAAAAATATAGGAGCGCACGCGCGCTCCTATCAAAAGGACTGGTCGGAGAGACAGGATTTGAACCTGCGACCTCCTGCTCCCGAAGCAGGCGCGCTACCAAGCTGCGCTACTCCCCGACGTCGATGTTCAGTATAGGATGGGGGCACGATGCGGTCAAGGCACGTGACCGCCCGCGAACCTTGCGTCGCACCTCGGAGCGGGCGAGAATGAGCGGGATATTCTGGTGCGAAGTGAGGTGACCTGCGATGGAACCGGATCTGCCGATGCTGACTCGGGATCGCCGCCATCAGGCCGACGACATCGAACGCGTGATCCTGTCGCACACCGCCAAGCGCAACGCGCTCTCGGAACAGTTGCTGCGCGAACTCGATCAGACGCTGGTCGCCATCGAGGCGGAGCAGCGGGCCAAGGTCGTCATCCTCGCCGCCGACGGCCCCGTGTTCAGCGCCGGCCATGACCTGCGCGAGCTCAGGTACGGCACCGAGCCCGAAGTCGCGGCGGTATTTCGGACCTGCAGCGCGGTGATGAGCCGCATACGCTCGCTCTCTGCGCTCGTTATCGCGGAAGTGGAAGG
>JBMFXK010000234.1:0-5054 GCA_049964315.1 Clostridia bacterium
CTCGCGGCCCGGGTCCGATACGGCCGGGAGCCCCGCATCCGAGATGAGGGCCACGATTTGCCCGGCCAGCGCCGCCGCCACCAGCGCATCCGCGCGTTCTGGCCCCGAGTGCTCGTGATAGCTGAAAGCAGGGGCCGAGACCCCGATGCGCCGGAGCCACGGCAGACTGACGCGCGTATCCTCCATCGCGATAAGGTCCGCTTCGCGCAGCACATCCGCCGCGCGGGTGCTTATATCGGCCAGATTCCCTATGGGGGTGGCGACGAGGTAGACGGTTCCGGACCGGGTCCAGCGTTTGTCCATCGTGCAATCAAGGATTCCTTTCGTACGCGCGGCCAGCGCTTGATCTCGCGCTCCCGAAGCAGCGCTGCCCGTTGGCTCAGCCCATCCTCGACCCACACCAGCTCTAACGGACGCCGCCCGCGAGTGTAGCGTGCGCCCCGCCCGCTCTGGTGCATGGCCACACGTCGGGAGAGGTCCAGGGCCACGCCGCAGTAAAGCGTGCCGTCGGCGCATCGAAGCAGGTACACTGACCAGTCAGACGCGGCCAAACCGGAACTCCAGACGCCGGCGTACGATCTCCCGATTCGCGTTCTGTTCGAGGTCAAGCGCGGCTGACACCAGCGCCTCCCAATCTTCCACGAGTCGGTGCACGTCATCCGCCTCCCGGGCGTCCCGGAGCCGTGCCCGGACCCCCTCCGAGACGCTCGCGAGGCTGTCCGCCCAGTCGGGCTGACTCCAATCTGGATCTCGCGCCGCTGCCAGCCCGGTGGCAGCGGGATCTCGAAACGCCACCCAGCGGCAGCGAGAGCGGAGGGTCGGCAGGACATCGTGCACACCATCGGTCGTGAGAACGACGACCACGGTGTCCGGAGGCTCCTCTACTAGCTTCAGCAGGAGATTGGCAGCCTCCGCCGTGAGGCGGTTCGCGTCCCGCACCACGAACACGCGCACGGGCGCGAGGAGGGGCGGAGTCAATGCGCGTTCCGGAAAGTCGGCCACCTCCGCGCGTCCGATGCTCTTCGGAGCCTCCTGGGAAACCTCCGTCCAGTCGGGGTGCGGGGCACCAGAACAGGCACGGCACTCCTCCCCGCTGGGGTGCGTGCATAGGAGCGCCCGCCGGACAACGGACAGCACGTCCGGCATCTCATCCGGAGACGCCTCAATCAAATATGCGTGGCCACGACGCTGGCGAATGGAGCTGTAAAGCTGCTCGAGGCGCTCGTCAAAACTTCTCATAGCGATCGACCGACAACACGAAGATGGTGGCGCCGCCGACCGTCACCTCGACTGGGAAGGGCACGTAGGGCTCTCCGCTGTGGGTGGGTGCGGTGGGGGTCAGCGTTTCCTGCCGGAGCGAGGACGTCCGGCGCAAGACCGCCAGCACCTGTTCCACGTCGGGTTCCTCTGTTCCCACCAGGATGGTGGTATTGCCCTCCCGGAGAAACCCTCCGGTGCTGGCCAGCTTCGTGGCCCGAAATCCCCGGCGATTCAATTCATTCAGAGCCGTCAAGCCGTCCTTGTCCTGCAGGATGGCGATAATCAGCTTCATCCGCGGGCTTCCCCTTTCGGCTCCAGATACGGTTCTACAAGCATGCGAATTCGGGCAGCCACCTCATCGGGCGGATGGTCGGCCTCCACAATTTGGATGTGCGGAAATTCGGCGGCCAACCGTTCATATCCTGCCCGGACCCGGTCGCGAAAAGCTTCGGAGCGACGCTCGATGCGGTCTTCCGGATGATCGGAGAACCCGCGGCCCCAGAACAGCAGGGTCAGTGTCGGCGAAACTCCGCCGGTCGCGATGCGATTGATGGTGAACACGTCACCCGCCCCCAGGCCGGCGCCGTACCCCTGGTACGCCACGCTGGACTCGAGATACCGATCCATCAGCACCACGTCTCCCGCTTCCAGGTGGGGGCGGACCACCCGTTCCACCAGCTCCGCCCGGGCGGCTGCAAATAACAACGCCTCGGCCATCGGGCTAGGTTCCACCTCGGCGGTCAGCAACAGCATTCGCAGCTGCTCGCCGAGAGCCGTCCCACCGGGCTCCCTCACGGCGACTACGGGAACCTGGCGGGTAAGGAGCCACGCCTGCAGCCGCTCCAGCTGCGTGGACTTCCCGAGACCGTCCAGGCCCTCAAATGCGATCAGACATCCGCGACCCAGACGCGCCATCTCCTCTCGCCCGGCTCCACACCCTCGACGACAGCGTCTGCGTGGAGTGTCGCCTCTACATAGTCTAAAACGTCCGGCTCCAGGATCTCCCCCGGCATAACCACGGGAATCCCGGGCGGGTAGGGCGTGAGCGGATCAGCCGCCACCAGCCCTGCCGCCTCGACCAGCGGCACCAGGCGGCGCGGCTTACGGACGGCGGTGACGAGTGAGCAGACTTTTCTCGGAACATCCGGCAGCGCAGCCACTCTCGCCGGTGTGGTCGGCGGGCCCAGCGCGTCCAGTATCTCCTGGATGAGTGCGTCTGTGGTGTCCAGAGCCGGCCCCAGCACAAACGTGACGGATCCTGCCGTAACCGCCTCAGGCTCGAACCCGGCCTTACGGAGTCGTCGCTGCATCCTCGGGCCATCCCCACCCACCGTGAACTTGGACGCGTCGACGGCCGCGCCTCTCGCCTCCATCTGTGCCTGCAGCACTATATGGCCGCGCCGCTCCGCTGCGAGCCAGAGCTGGTGGGCCCACGGTGCGTAAACGCCCCAGCCTCCATCTCCACTTTCCCGTGCACGCACGTAGGCTTCAAGCCCTGCCAGCAGCAGATACGAGGGCGAGGAGGTCCCAAGCAGACGCCACCACCGGTCGACGTCAGGATGTGCGCTACGGGCAAGCAGGATGCCTGACTGCGTGAGCACGGGTTCCGTCTTGTGCAGACCGTGGGCCACCAGATCTGCTCCGTCGGCGAGTGCGTGCCGCGGGAGAGCAGCGCTGCGGCCAAAGTGCCCGCCGTGGGCCGCGTCGACAAACAGGGAAACCCCCTCATCCTTCGGGAGCGGTGCCAAAACCCCCTCGTAGCTGGGAGAGACGGAGAGGCGGAACGTGACCTCACCCTGAGGACGCGGCCATGCCTCCAGGGGCGGGGGCAGCGGCAATCCAAACGTCGGATCCACCGGGTTTGGCACCCAGTCCACGTCCCACTCGCCCAGGATGGCGGCCGCAAGTACACTTCGATGGGCATGACGCGGGATTTGAACCTGCGCGCCGTAACCGGCCCAGCCGAGGCTCCCCGCCATGACCGGAAGCGTGGCGCCCTGCACCGAGAGCCACGCCGCGCCCGCTCCGTAGGCGGCGGCAAAGCGGTCCTGCAGATCGCGCAGCACACCAGACGGCGCCGACAGGGTGTCGAGCCCGTCCACCTCGGTCAGGTCGAGCGACCAGTGCAGGAAATTACCGTCGCGGGGCTCGGCTCCAAAATGGCCCGGCATATGAAGACGGCGCCGCCGGGCGGCCCTGTCCATGGCGGCTCTAAGCGGCAGGCCGGAGCAGTCTCGCAGTCACCTCACCCCCCGGCCGTCACGAAGGCGGGTCGACGCGCTTAAAGATGACGGCGGCCGATGTGCGGTAAACGATGACCCAGCGCGGGTCGTGAGCCAGAAAAACCGCCAGAGGCGTTTTGGGTGTCCACAGCACGTAGTCTACCCGATAGCGGGCCAATACCGGGTCGGGGTTGGAGACCAGGTCGCTGACGCGAATAAACGTGCCGAGGACACCCGTCCCGACGTAAAAGTTGGTGCGCCCGTCGATAAACACCGGCATCCGCTCGGCCACCAGATAGTCTCCCCAGCGGTAGGTACTGAAGACACGTCCCGGATGGTGGTGCAGATATCGAACCGCCTGAACGGGTTCCCCCGCTGGGGTTCCCGGGGGCACCACCCGCCCCGTCAGCATCACCACGCTGACCAGGAGCCCCACGCCCACGACGAGCCACGACGGCGAACGGCTGTCCATCGCATTCCAGGGCTTGAACCCCGCCGCCAGGATACACCAGGCAATGATCCAGTAGGGCAGGAAGCGGACGCCGTGCAGCGTCGCCACCAGCATGCCTCCGGCGAGCACCGACAGCGGCCAGTCCACAGACTCGTCGGTGATGGCCAGCCAGAACACGGTGATGGCCAGAGGAATGGCGATCACGGCCAGGAGAAGCAGGATATGGAAGTCAGGCGACTGCCATTCCGCGATGATGTTGCCGATGCGGCTGTCGGCCGAGTCTTGCAGCGCATAGGTCAAGAGGGCGGGGCCATGGGGATTCACGACAACGGCCACCACAGACGCGAGCACGGTCAGCAGGGCCGCCTTCCGGGGCAGCGGTGCCGTTTGGAACCGCTGCCAGCGAACCGGGACCAGGGCCCAAATCACTTCGAGGACCAGAACCAGCAGCGCCAATAGAAAGCTCTCGTGAATGTTGGCCCATATCAGCACGAGGAGCGGGATGGCGTACAGCGCACGCCGGTCGCGCCGCGCAACTGTGAGCAGGGCGAGGAGCCCGGCGAAGAACAGATAGCTGAGCTCCTGCGGCCGATCACGCACGAACACGGAGAGGCCGAACCCCGCCGCCACACCGAGAAACCCGGCCCACGTGTAGCCGGCCCCCCTCTTGAGCGCGGCCACCACCACGACCCACACGGCCAGGGTTCCGACGCCGGCTGCCAACAGCCAGAAGCCGACGGGTCCCACTCCTCCAATCACCGACGCCAAAAGAAGCTGATAACCCCACTCCGGATCAAACCAGGGACGGCCCAAAAGCGTGTAGGAGAACGGATCATGCGTAATGAGGTGGAGGTGATGCTGCAACATGTACCGGCCAGCTTCCCACTGCCAGTAAACGTCCCCATTCATGCCTTTGAAAATGTCGAAGCGCCAGAGCAGCAGCGCCCCTACCAACGCCCCCAGAAGCCCGAGCGGGAGGCCCCGGCTCCGTGCCATCAACGACCTTCTTTCAACCACAGTCGATTCTCGCCGGGACTAATTTCTCCTGCCCACACATAGGGCGAAGCGAAGAGTGGGGTGTAGATGTCAAGGCCACGTAGTAAGATCAGGGGTAGGCAAAC
>JBMFXK010000235.1:0-4999 GCA_049964315.1 Clostridia bacterium
GTGTAAAACCACACGGGCCACAGCAGATGCGCCATCTCAGCGGGGAGGGAGACGGCCGGGACGCCGGCAAGAGCAAGCCACGTCTTGCCTTCCGACAAGAGGACCGCGACGGCCGCCGCCGCCAGGGTGAGGACCGTAAAGACCCGGCGCAGGAGGTCCACCCAGGCTGACCCGCCCACCATCCGCTTAATACCCGCGGCCGGGTTTAAAGCCGTGGTGTTGAAGCGAAAGCGACCGGGGATTCGGAAGCCATGAATGGAAATCCCTACCAGTACAGACATCACCATGATGGCGAGGGGAAGTGGTAGGGCCGCCTCAAGGGCGGCGAGGCCCGCATGCCCGAGCCAGAGACCCCCGGGTGCGCCGTGCCGGAGCGTGGGCCATCCGGAGGTGAGAGTTTGATGCACCAAGATGAAGCACCGGGACAAGACCCACGGGCCGATCGCCAAAAGCCCTCCGAATCCGACCACCACGCCCGCGCCCGTCTGGAGGTCCGGACTTCGCCAGCTCTTGCCCTCGTCGCGCGCCTTTTGCAGGCGTCGCGCCGACGGCGCATGTTCTCGCATATTGGCCGACATGGGGCCTCCTTGGGGCCAGGTTTGCATCAGGCCGCGTTCGGGAGGGCACGCCGTACCGTTGCCGTGGACTATGTCGGTGCGACGGCCATCCAATGGCTGAGCGTCATCCAGGTGGTCTGCCACATCGCGGGGGCCCAGGCAAGCCAGACCGGCGTGACGAGGAGCATGACCACCAAGACCGCTCCAATGACGGCCGGGGTAGCGACAAAGTAAATCGGCGCCTGGGGCATCACGCGCCCGACCAGGCCGGCCGTGACCAGACCCGCAACCCCGGCGGCAAGCGCTGGCGCCGCCACCGTGAGACTGGTCGCGAGGATGCTGCCGAGGACGCCGGCGAGCATCGCGGCGGTACTGTGCGGCAACCCGGCGTGGGCGAGGGGCCACGCTTGGAAGCTCGCGTGCAGCGCCAGCAGCAGGAGCGGCAGCCCGCCGGTTGTCAGAAAGGCGGCCAAAATAAGGAATGCCAGCCAGCCGGACAGGCCCGTAGGGGTCATGGAGACGCCGGGCGTGTTCGGGGGCACCAGCCCCAGGCCCATCAACTGAATCAGCAGGGTGCCCGCCTGTGCCCAGGCGTATAGCGGGACGCTGAGCACCAAACCCATCGCCAACCCAATGCCGAGATTGACCAACGCGCCGGGAATCAGCAACCAGGATCCGGGAAGCGTGTGCCCCGTGGGCAGCGTCGTCCACAGCACCGCGGCCAGCCAGAGGGCAACCAGGCCGCGGACCCAAGGCGGAAGAGCGAAGGTGGCAAGGCCCGGAGCGACGAACAGCAGTCCGATGACCCGAAACAGGATCAGCCCATACCCCGGCAGGCCCGGAAGGTGCCACACCCCTGCGAGGTGTGAAAGCACGCTCATGGATGAAACTGACCGGCTTGGGTAAAGGCGCTGGCCGTGAAATTAGTCAGGACATGGAGCCACCACGGTCCGGCCACGGCCAGCAGGGCCGCGATCGCCAACAGCTTCGGGAGAAAGGTCAGCGTCATTTCCTGGACTTGTGTGAGGGCCTGAACAAAGCCGATAGCCACCCCGACGACCAGGGCCACCAATAAAATCGGCAAGGCAAGCAGCGCGGAGATGAGGAGCGCGCTATGTAAGAGCGCGTCCGCCGCCGTGCTGAACATGCACCCCAATCCCTTCGGGCGTGGACATCCTGTCCGAGTAGCCATCCTGGGGTAGAGCGAAATCGAAGGGTTCACCGGCTGGCAAAACTGACTGTTTGCAGGCGGCGGTCGGTAGTCTGAAGCGGGGCGGAAGCGTCCACCATCGAGGAAACAAAAAAGCCGCCAGAGGAGGCGGTTTTCTTAAGAAATCAACAAAATGCCCGAGAGTGGACATCTGTCCCCGACCGAGCATCCGCTCCGGCCGCCCCCGACTGCCCCTGAGCATCCGCTCCAGGTTGGGATAATACCCAGCGTCGAAAACTAGGGAAACAATAGCAAACGGGGAAGACGGCTGTCAATCCTCTGCGAGAAGTTTTCCAACCCGGCGTTGGACCCGTCCGGACACCCGCCGGGCACCGTGGAGAGGGTCCCCATGGCGGAAGACCGTGCGGCCGCTCGCGAGCATCCTCCGAGAGCCGCCAGGTGACATGCCGAGGCAGGTTCCGTTCACTTCGCGCTCGCTCTGAAGGCAGGATCCCCGCTCCTTCCGGGTACCGAGACGGAGCGTCACCCGATATGTGTGGTGCTGCGCAGCATTTAAGATGCCGCACGTCACAGGAGCGTCGGCACGGTCTTCTCCGCCGTGGCGGGGTGCTCCAACCAGATCTTTGGTGGCGGCAGGTGCATGCCGCAGGTTTTATGGGCGAGACGACCCAATTTTTCTTGAAGCCAGGCCTTAGGGGTTGCGGTTTCACCACGGTACCGGTGATGGGAGAAGCAGTGATCCTGGGCTCCTCTGCACGGGGAAGAAATCGCGTCCGTATGGGGGATCGCCCGGCACCACTTGATCCCGCGTAATGTCGCTGGCGGACACACCTGACCGCTCAGGCATCTTCTAACGTGTGGATGCGTGGGAAGAAGCGTAGACGGGTGCTGGTATCAGATTCACATAACCGCATCATCGTTCTGGCTAAGAGATGTTCCGGAGCATGTCGCAAGCGGGTTTGGCCGGAACTCTCGGACCAGGGGATACGGTCTCGCTGTTTCCAGCCGAACACGTCGCCACGGTTGTTTTCGGCTTCCTTGCCCATCGCCTACCCCAAGCTTTTCAGCAGCCTCGCGTACCGGACTCGGGGCGCGGAACCCGGGCGGCGGAGGGGTGAAAACCCGGGTCGCCGGGTTCGAGCCGTCAGCGCGGGATTCGGAGCGAGGTCCGGCCGCCGCGGCCGTCCGAGAGACGCTGACAACGCCCCGCACCCTGAGCGGCGCGGGGAGCGAACCGGAGCTACGCGCCAGCGGAGCAACGCCCGGCAGCGCGAGGTGCTGACACCTGGCGATGGCCCTCGTCAGCAGGCCTGCCACGGCTACCCCCGTGAGCCGCACGATGACGCGGCGACCGGACCCCACCAGGCCGGCCTGCCGTTTGGAAGAGCGTGGCGCACAAACGGACCAGGGTCGCCTGACGCCCCCGCTCGGGCAGGCAGAACCCGCGGAAGCAGGCCAGGCGGTCGGCGCCAGACACACGGCGGTGAACCGGGCTTGATGGGTGGCGCAGTCGGTGGATGGGAGATGCGCCAAGCCCGGGGCCCTCAGGTCCCGGATGACCGGCGCGCACCGGCCGCATCTCCAGTACAGAGCTGCCCGAAAGGCCATGTCCTGGTCAGGCAAGAGTGGGTAGGGATACCCGTGGACGTCGGGGAAGGTCAGCTGCGCCGGGAGGCGGGATCTCGCGTCGGACGAGGAGACGGCTGCCGGGGGACCGCCTGTTGAGGGTGAGTACGATCAGGAAGACGCTCTGGGGCCACGTCGAGGCGTTCCAGGCCCGCGACCTGAGCCCCTTCGCGCTAGAGCATCTCTTGCTGGACGCGGTGTTCGAGCCGATGCGGCGCACCGGCCAGACGAGGGAGGGGGCTCGCCGCCTGGGGGATTTGCCGGGGCGGGCAACGGGTGGTGCTGCATCTAGCCCTGGGCAACACGGAAAGCGCAGACAACTGGTTGGAGTTCCTCCGGGACCTGGTGCGGCGTCGCCGGCGCCAGACCCGCTTCGGACGGGAGTATCCCAGCGCCACGAAGAGGCTCCCGGACGACCTGGAGGCGAGGCTGAATCACGTGCGGGTGGCGCCCGCGCACCGGAAGTACGCGCGGACTACCAACCTGCTGGAGCGGACCTTCGAGGAAGAACGGCGTCGGACCAATGCCATCCCGCGCTTCTGGACGGAACACAGTGCCCGGAAGCTCATCTTGGGCACCCTGGACCGGCCCAGCCGGCGGTGGCAACGCCGGACGTGGAGATCAAACACATGGGGCAGCGGCGGCGGGAACTGGGGCTCGACAGCCGGGTGGCCCCGCCAGCGCCCAAACACCGAGCGACGTTGCGTGAGGCAGACCTCTTCCTGCTTTTGCAGCCCTAGGGAGACTCATCCCCGATTCCCATCTGAAGCCGAGGAAGGGCATATTACGACCACCTGTGACGCGCCCATCTTCGTGGTGCCACAGAGTCTTGCATAAGCCCATTGTCTCGCTTCGGGAGGGCCGTAGAGCGGCGGCCATCCGGTTTTACCGCGGGCGTTACTGAAAGAAGCAGTTGTTAGCCGGCGACGTACGGTCCTAGCGCCTCCAATGTCTTCCGGGCAGTCAGATCCGGGTTCTCTGCCGGATTTACCGCAGGTTGGAGGACCAGCCGCATCACGACATCGACCCGTGCGTACGCGTAGCCGTCAAGCGGAGTGCTGAGTGTGATGGACTCTGAGTCCAGTACCGCCCGGGCAATCGCGGTGAGGTACAGAACCTGATGCGGCTCGGTTATCCCGTATACTCGCGCCAGGTCTTCGATAGTCCGGCCACGATCCAGTTGGCGCACCGGTGTCCAGGGCAGCGCATCCATCCACCCGGGTTCATCTGGGTGGATGCCAAGGACAACTGCCAACGACCGCTGTCGCGCATCGACCGGGTGATCCGCAGCAAGTCCCTTGCGCTGAAGCATCGCGGTGAGTTGGGCCAAAAAGCTCTGCAACGCGTCCTGTACTTCTGGGGGAACGATCCCGGCTACCGGTTCGCCGGTCGCGTCGGAGACGGACATTCCCGTGTTGAGCCGATACCGGATGGCCCGCGCAATCTCTTCGGTCCAAAGGGCGGCTTGGGCGACCGAGTCAGAAGCCGCCTCCAGGCCGGCTTGCGTACCGAGACGCCAAAAAGCCCCGAAGTAGGGGTACCGGGCGATCAGGGCTTCCCTTAAGGATTCCGCATCGAGACCCGCGGAGGCCGGAAACCACCCGACATTCAATGCCTCATCCAGGATGGTCGTTCCCCTGCGCAC
>JBMFXK010000236.1:0-4992 GCA_049964315.1 Clostridia bacterium
CGACTCTCGCTCGACTGCTGGAGCGGCGCACAACGCCCACGGATAGGGAGCAACTGCAAGCTGCGCAGGAGTTCAAGCCTTCCGCACGTTGGTGACCCAGGACCAGGCCCTGTTGGGCGACGGCTTGCTGGCGCGTGCAGCTACCTTTTCGGGCCGCGGAGGCCCGGCTGCGGAATCTCCTCGCTGACCTGTGCTCACCCCGGAGGTGTCGCAATGCCGATGCTCGAGCGCTCGCCCGGGTGGCATTGGGCGCGAACCCGCCCGCATCTTGCACGCGTGCCCACCCACACCGTGGTGCTGGCTCCGGCCACGGGGCAAGCGAGCTGCTCGGGCCATCGGGGGCACGGATCCCGGCGTGCACGGCTACGGCCTCGAAGGAAGCCCGTTGCAGGCGGCGGCCACGCAGTCACGGGACTATCGGTCCTCGTCGGCGAACCCGGTTGGCGGGTCGCGGTGGAACCAGACGCGGCCGGCCTCGTCATCCTGCCCGCGTTGTTCCGGCCCAGGAATACGGCGATGGGCGGCTCTGGGCCTGGCATCACCTCGAGGCCTGTGGGACCCGTCTCGCCTAGTTCCCATGTCGAAACTCGGGGCCTTTTCCAACGCTAGCCGTGGCTGTGAGTAGCGGAGGCTGGAGGGCTGCGACAACCGGCGGAACTTCAGCACGGTCGCGCTGACACGACTCCCGCGCCGGAATAGGCACTGCAAAAAAGCTCTGTGGTATCCGCATAGGACGATGCGGACCGGTGGGTATCGGCGGAACCGGGTGCCTCGATGAATGTCGAGGTCGGGTAAATGGAAAGACTTGTCAGTTAGAGGAGGGGTAGCCGATGGCGAAGGAGACTATCTTCCAGATGCCGAAGCGTAAGGCAACCCGCGATCTAACGATCCGGCATGTCTTTCCATCATCAGGGGCCCCGGGTGACCTTACGCACCTCGAAGATGTAATCGCTGAGGCGATCTATGCTGAGTTTCGAGCGTGGGAACTCCAGAGCCCTATTGCGAAGTCGGGCATACATCGAGGAGGGCCAGGATGACCCGTGTGGCTGCCCTGCTGCGGGTCTCCACCCAGCGGCAGGCGGCGAAGCATCGCGACGACGAAGAAACGTTGCCGGTGCAGCGCAGTGCCGTTCGACGCTTCGTGGAATCGCGCGGGTGGACCCTCTGCGAGGAGTTCGCCGAAGAGGGTGTGTCCGCGTGGAAGAATACCAGTGAGGATCGGGCCATTCTGCAGGACGTGCTCAGTGCCGCAAAGAGCGGCGCGTTTGATGTTCTCGTGGTCTTCAAGTACGACCGCCTGTCGCGTTTGTCCCTCGAGTACCCCGTGCTGCTCCATTATCTTCGGCGGTTGGGTATCCCCACATGGACTGTCGCGGACGACGGGTCCGGGCGAGAGCTCGCCATCGACACCCCCATGGATAAACTCTTGCGGTTTGTCGAAGGGTGGCAGGCCGAGATGGAGAGTACCAATACCTCCATCCGGGTCAGTGCCAAGATGCGGCAAATGGCGGAAGCAGGAATCTGGACGGGCGGTCGTCCGCCCTATGGCTTCCGACTCAAGGGAGGTGGTAAGGCCCGAAGCGGCGAGGCCCTCTCGTTGGAAATCGACGAGGCCGAGGCGATCGTCGTACGTGACGTGTTTCGGATGTATTTAGATGAAGAGTCCGGCTCCACGACCATTGCGCGGCGTCTCAACGAGGCGGGACATCGGTCGCGCAACGGGAAGCTCTGGAGCGACACTGCGGTACGCGAGCTCCTGAAGAATCCGACCGTGGCCGGCCGCCCTGCGTATGGTCGGCACTACCGCGACAAAGCCACGGGTAAGTGGCGCCATCGACCATCAGATTCTCCTGACATTATCGTGGCACCGCACACGATCCCGGAGTGGGAGATCATACCGTGGGAACGGTGGCAGGCCGCCCAGACCCGTATGGGCGCGTGGCGACCCACCCAGTATGAAGGCGTCGAAGATCGGACGCGAACGCGGGCCGACTCGGGGCCCCTCTTGCTTACAGGCCTTTTGCGTTGTGGAGCCTGCGGCGGGCCGATTACAGGGGGGTACGCTGCTCCCGTGAAGACCCTGAAAGACGGCACCCGAGTGCGATACCGGTATCCACGCTACCTGGACCGAAACCACTACGGCGGACAGCCCTGCACCGCCCAGCGGACCTACTCCGTGCGCCGGCTTGACGGCGCCGTCCTGCAGGCGGTACGGGCTGTGCTGGAAGGCTTGGACCAGCAGCGTATCTACCAGCGGGTGCAGGAGCGGGTGGTGCAGGACGGCTTTCAGACGCAGGAGCAGCAACGGTTGGCCCAACGCCAACTAGACCGGGCCGAGCGTTTATTGCGTGAATGGACCGACCGCTTGAACGGGTACCTGCTGGACCCGGGGCGCAGCCGGTATTCGGAGGACTTTCTGGCGGAACGGGTGGGCGAGTCGCAGTCGGGTTTGAAGGTGGCCCGAGCGCAGCTGGAACGCGTGCAGCGGGCGGGATCCGCTTTGGAGCAGCGTCTCGCCGCCCTCGACCGCTTCAAGGCGGTCGCCCCCTCCTTCTGGCGAGACTTCCTGCGCTGGGACCGACAGACTCAGAAGAGGATGCTGCGGGCATTACTGGAAAAGGTTGTGGTGAGCCCGGAGGGTCTCGATCTCTACTGGCGGCTCGACTTGGGCCTGCTGCTCAAGGAAGGAATCCAAACGGCGCCCACGGTGGCCTGGCGCGACCGGGTGGCCCTGCACGCCTAACTCCTGTTCGTGCGCGCCGGGCCTGACCCTCACGCGGTTTATGCAGATCACCCCCCGATCGCCGACCCTCTTATTGGGAGCGTGCACGATCCCATCTACCAGGGCGCAGGCCCGCTGGGACTGGCCGGCATCCCGCAGCCCAAGCCGGGCGCTGTCACGAAGGCGCACGGCGGCGTCCTCTTCATCGACGAGATCGGAGAGCTTCATTCCACCCAGCTGAACCGGCTCTTGAAAGTCCTGGAAGACCGGCGGGTGCAGTTCGAGTCGGCGTATTACAGCCGCGACGACCAGAATCTCCCGCCGCACATCCACGACATTTTCGAACGCGGCCTGCCTGCCGACTTCCGGCTTATCGGCGCCACCACCCGCCAACCGGAAGAAATCCCGGCTGCCATCCGCTCGCGCTGCCTGGAGATATTCTTCCGACCGCTCAGCGCCGACGAGGTGGAGCGGATTGCGAGGCGCGCGGCGACGCGCCTTCCCATTGACCTGGAGGAGGCAGCCGTGCGGGTGGTCCGGCGCTATTGCCAGAACGGCCGCGAGGCGGTGAACATGGTTCAGATTGCGGCCGGGCTGGCGTGGACGGAGTCACGCGCCGCCATCGCCGCCCGCGATGTGGAGTGGGTGGCCAACACCGGACAATATACGCCGCGCCATGAGGTTCGCATTAAGGACACGCCGGACGTGGGCCTGGTTCATGGCCTGGCGGTATACGGCCCCAATCTCGGCGCGGTCATCGAAGTCGAGGCGGTGGCCGTGCGGGCGCAGCCGGGCCGCGGACGCCTCACCGTGACAGGTGTGGTGGACGAGGAGGAGATGGGGGTGCGGGGGCGCACGGTGCGCCGCCGCTCCATGGCCCGCAACTCGGTCGAGAACGTGCTGACGGCGCTTCGGGCCCTGGACGGTCCGGATCCGTCCGGGTTTGACATCCATGTAAACTTTCCGGGCGGCGTGCCGCTGGACGGGCCGTCGGCGGGAACCGCCATAGCGGTCGCGGTGTTCTCAGCCATGACCGGGCGCCAGGTGCCGGCCAGGATGGCACTTACCGGCGAGGTGTCCATCCGCGGCCACGTCCGCGCCGTCGGCGGCGTGAGCACCAAACTGGAGGCAGCCCGCAAGGCGGGACTGGCTCCGGTGCTGATCCCGCGTGATAATTGGCAGGATCTGGATCACGAGGGACTCGGCAGGGACGTAATCCCAGTTGACACCATCGCGGACGTAATCCGGATAGCCTGCGAGGAGCCGCCCCAGGCGCCTGCGTCCGACCTTCCGGCGTCTGCCGCGCTGCTGTCCGCCAGCGGCACCCCGGAACTCGCAAAGAGGTAGGACGGCATGCGGAATTGATAAGATTGGGGGAGGAGGGGGAACGAATGGACGAGCGCCGCACACTTCCGCTTCTCCCGCTTCGGGGCGTCATCCTGTTCCCCGATATGGTCGTGCCCCTGGAGGTTGGCCGCGAGCGGTCGCTGGCGGCCTTGGACGCCGCCATGAAGGCGGACCGGCACCTGGTGTTCGTCTCCCAGCGCGACCCGCGCGAAAACGATCCGGATCCCGATGACCTGTATGAAGTTGGGGTGGTCGGACGGGTCAAACAACTGGTGAGAACCCCTGGCGGCAGCGCCAAGGCGGTCGTCGAGGGCGTGGCTCGCGCCCGCGTGGACGCGATCGTGCAGGAGGAGCCATATTTCCTGGCCAAGCTCAGCCTCATTGAGGAAGCTCCTGAAGCCCGGGACCTGCAGGAATCCGATCAGGAACTGCTGGAGAACGTCAGCCAGCTGTTTGAGGCCTACGTCAAGAATGCCCGGCACCTGTCCTCCGATGCGACCGTGGTGCTGTCGGCGGAAGATCCCGGCCGCCTCGCGGACACCATCGCCGCCTCCCTGGATGTAGAAGCGTCGCGCAAGCAGGATGTGCTGGAGACCCTCGATCCCCGGGAACGTCTGCGCCGGGTCCAGGGACTCCTGGACCACCAGATGGGCGTCCTGGAGATTGATCGGCGCATTAACGTGCGCGTGCGTCGGCAGATCCAGAAGAGCCAGCGCGAGTATTACCTGCGCGAGCAGCTGAAGGCGATTCAGCGTGAACTGGGCGAGAAGGCCGACGAGTCCTCGGAGGCCGACGAGCTGCGCGCGCGGGCCGAGCAGAAAACGCTGCCCGAGGCGGTGCTGGACAAGGTCACCCGGGAGATCGAGCGACTCGACAAGATGCCGCCCATGGCGGCGGAGGCGGTCGTGGTGCGCACCTATGTG
>JBMFXK010000237.1:0-4966 GCA_049964315.1 Clostridia bacterium
GGCCAGGGCCTCCGCGTGGTCGTCGGGGTGAAGCAGGCTCACCTCGCCGCCGATGAGCTGCGCGTGGCCACTGGGTCCATGCACCGCGCGCAGGTATGCCATCTGCCGCTCGATCTCCGCGAGGGTGTGCGGCCCGTCCACCCGCACCCGGTTGGCGTCGCGCGAGTGATAACACGGCGTGCATCCGAAGTTGCAGCGCGGGAAGACGCCATGCGTGGCCTCACACCCGACGCCCGCCCGCCCCAGGGCCTGCTCCGGCGTGCGCACCGCTTCGGGCAGCGACGCCCACAGGGATTCCAGCGCCCTTGCCTTCTCTGGGTCGACGGGCCGGGTGCGTTCCTCCCACCGCCGCCACCACGTGCGCTCTGGCATCCACCGCTTGCCCCCTGTCGCGCACACCGCTAACCGCACGAGTCGGCCTGGCCCGCAGCCTTACCGCTGCGGTCTCGCGTCCCTGCCGGCAGGGAGCGAAGGGCGGCTCTTCCCATCCCTAGCCTCCGCCACGGCGCTCAGGCGGGCGGCCAGGGTGGCGGGGTCGGGCACGACGCCCTGACTGAAACGGATGCCGTCCACTGTCACCACGGGAGGGTGCCAGCCACCCCGCCGCAAGGCTTCTCCCAGCACGGCCAGCCAGGGCTTGACGCGCACCCGCACATCGGAAACGCCCGCGATGCGCACTGCCGCAAGGACAGCAGCCACCGTCAGATCGCATTCTGGGCACACCTGCTCAGGGATGCGCAGGCCCAGCAACTGCGGCCCCGTGATGCGGTATACGACGATCTCCAAGCCATCCACCCCCCAAGCCACCGTGCCCCCGGCGACCTCCTCAGGGCCGCCGGCCACCCCGGAGAGGGGAAGCGGAGTCCCCGCCTCGATGATGCAACGGTCACCTGTCGCGGGAAGCAGAGCGTTCGGCCCGGAACGAGGGACACGGGCGCCACCCGGCCGTGTCCCTCGGATGCCCGGTCAGGCCATGGCCGCGCGACGCGCGGCGCCCGCGTAACCGTAGACGGCGCCGCCCACCGCGCCGTAGACGAGGTGCGCCATAAGGCTGCCGATCGGCGCCATGACGCCCATGTGAATCAGGAAGAAGCCCGGCGGCATCTTGGACATCATCGGATCGAGGACCCCCAACATCGGGGCGAGCATGACCATCATGACCACCCACGGCAACACGGCGAATTGGAGGCCGCGCAGCCAGGCTGGACCGGAAAGGCGATCCGCAAAGACGTATGCGTACAGAATGATCAGGCCGACGCCGATGACGAAGTGCATCATCCAGCCGACGACGAGGCTGTTCATGCCGAACATGTCGCCGAGCATGGCCGGCACGTTCATCTTCGGCAAGCCCATGGCGGGGGCCATTTCCAGCAGGAGCGTGAACACCACCCAGGCGACCACCCCGGCAAGCAGCGCGCGCCCGAAGCCCGGCCTTGGTCTCTCCATCGCGCATCCCTCCTGCGGATCAGGGTAACGGGGGAGGGAGGCAGACACCGTATGACCGCTTACGTTCGCGTGGGCGGCCTCGCGGGCCTGTGCCACCCCTCCGAAATCAGTGACTCTGTTCCTGCGCCGGGGCATGCTCTGCCGCAGGCCAGGTCGCCGGGACCGCCAATCCGCCCCCGTCGGAGCGGGGCCGCCATGCCAGCCGCACCCCGCAGAGATCGCCGACCAGCGGATCCAGGGCGACCAGGTCCTCCCTGGCCACATCCCGGACGGCGGACTTGCCGAGCGACTGGACCACGTAGGCGATCTCTCCCATGCACGAGTGCAGATAGTTGGCCAGGTGCCGCGCCCCGCGCTCAACGTCGAGCGCGCTGTTCCAGCGATGGTTGGCCGAATGCATGATCAGGTCGTAGGGCGGCTCGAAGGGCATGGCCTTCTTCATCTGTTCCGCCAGCAGGGCGACAATGGCCACGGTACCGATCGCGACGGCGTCCGCGCCGAGCGCCAGCGCCTTGAGGAAGTGGCCCGGGGTGGACAGCTGACCGGCCGCGATGAGCGTGACCCTGTCGCGCGCCCCGACCTTGCGGAGGTAGTCGTCCGCCCGCACCAGCCCGGGCATGGTCGGAAGGCCGACGTCGTCCTGCAGCGTGGTGGGGCCACCGTGGGTCCCACCCTCTGCACCGTCGACGGTCACAAAGTCGATGCCGGCTTCCAGCAGAACCTCCAGGTCCGCCTCGATGTAGTCGCTGACGCCGAGTTTCACACCCACCGGAACCGGGTGCTCCCGCTTGAGACCCCGCACCATCTCCACGAAGTCTCCGGAAGAATCCACTCCCCGGAAACGGGTCGCAATCTCCTCGACCTGGCCCGGTTCCAGCCCGAAGACCTCTCGCATCCTGGCGTTGATCATCTTGTCGGAGGTGGGTTTGGTCTTCATCGCGGCGGCGGCCTGGGCCCCCTGGCCGAGTTGGATCTCGATGGCGTCCGCGTTTTTCAGCAGTTCCGGCCGATTCATGGTGCCGTTGGGCCAGAGCCCCCGGTGATGCTGCATGATCAGCCGCTCGGACACCCGCCGTTCCTCGGGCAGGTACGATTCGCCGGTATTGGTCGCCGTGCCGGCCAGATTGGCCCCCTTGGCCAGGGCAACCTTCGCCTGCAGCGAAAGCGCACCGCCGTACGACATGGCCGTGATCAGGATCGGGATGTCGACCTGGAGCGGCTTGCCCGCCCTTGGCCCGATGGTGGTCCTGGTGTCGATCTCCACCTTCTCGGACGTGGGCATCGTGGCCGGAGGTACACCGGCTGGAAGTAAAGCTTCTCCCAGGGCGACGGGTGGAGCGGCGACCCCATCGGCCGGGAGATGGGCTTGCCGCCTTCGCTGGCCCGCATCATGGTCTCCACGAAGAATTCGGCGCCCACGTGCCGCATCACGTTCACCACGCCGAAGACGTTCTCCGAGTAGCGGTTGCTAACCATGCGTCCCATGAGCGTGCCGGTCATGATCTTCAGCATCGAACGCACCACTGGGCGCCAGAGCAGCATCAGCATGGCGGCCAGCACGGCGAGTGCAATCAGGGCCCCGAGGAAGGCAGTGAGCAGCGGCGGCACAGGCGATCCCCCCGGCGCATCCTCCCCGCGCCCACGACGCCTATACGGCGGGACGATGCTCGTCCCGCCGTCCATGCCGCGACGCCCGGGGGGGATTACGCCTCCCGACGGACGGACAGGCGCATCCGGCGCAGGCGCAGGGAGTTGCCCACCACCAGCAGGCTACTCACCGACATGCTCAGGGCGGCCAATTGAGGCGGGATGCGGCCGGCCATGGCGAAGGGTAGGGCCACGGCATTGAAGCCGAAGGCGTACACGAGATTCTGGACGATCACCCGCAGGGCGGCCTTACCAGCGGCGCGGGCCCCCAGCACACCACGCAGGTCGCTATGCGTGAGGATGAGGTCCGCCGCCACCGCGGCGACATCTGACCCCGAACCCATCGCCACACCCACATGGGCAGCGGCCAGGGCCGCGGCGTCGTTCACGCCATCGCCCACCATGGCGGCACGCGGGTGGTCGCGCAGGTAGGCGAACTTATCCTCCGGACGCCGATCGCCCAGCGCGGTGCGGATCCCGAGTTCCGCCGCCAGAGCCGCCACCACGGGCATCCGGTCGCCGGACAGCAGCACGGGTTCCACCCCGGCGGCGATCAGCGCCTCCACCACCGCCCCGGCCTCGGGCCGTACCTGGTCGTCGAACAGGAACACTGCGCGGACGGCGTCCGCGTCAGCGAGCACGGCAGCCGTCCGCTCCGGAGGCGCGATGTCATGTCCCAAGAGCGAGGTCACCCATTCCGGGCGGCCGAGCGCGAACGTCGTGCCATCCACGACGCCCGTGACTCCGCCGCCGCTCACCTCCCGCCGATCACCGACCTCCGGCAGCGCCCTATCGCCAGCGGCCTCCCGCAGGGCACGGGCGACGGGGTGCGTCGACGGACCTTCCAGGGCCGCGGCCACCGCAAGCCAGGCGGCATCCGGCTCGCCCACCACCGCCAGGCGGCCAAGGGTCAGGGTGCCGGTCTTGTCGAAGACGACCTCGCGCACCTCGGCCAGCCGCTCCAGGGCCGAGGCCCGGGTCACCAGCACACCGAAGTCCGCGAGGCGGGCCGTGGTCTGCGAAACCGCGGTGCCCGGCGCCAGGGACAGCGCACAGGGACAGGCGATCACCAGGACCGCCACCGCGCGCGTCAGGGCCTGCGCCGGCTCATGCAGCCAGATGGCCGCCGTGATCGCGGCAAGCACCAGCACGAAGGGTACAAAGAAGCGGCTCAGGCGGTCGGTGAGTTCCACCGCCCGGACCTTGTCGGCCTGCGCGGCGAGAACGAGGCGGATCACCCGCGTCAGGCGCGTATCCTCCCCGACCGCGCTGACCTCCATCTCCAGCGGCTCGCCCACGTTCAGCGTGCCGGCCCACAGAGGATCGCCCGTGTCTTTCAGAGCAGGGGTGGCCTCTCCCGTCAGCGTACCCTCGTCGACCTCGGCCGCATCGCCCAGCAGCGTTCCGTCCAGCGGGATGCGGCTCCCGGTCGCCACCAGCACGCGGTCGCCGACCACCACGCCGTCGATCGCCATCTCTACGACGCGCCCGTCCCGGACCACGGTGGCGCTGCGGGACTGCAGGCGGGCCAGGGTTTTGAGGTTCTCCAGGGCATGGGTGGTGGCCCGGGCCTTGAGGTAGTTGCCCTGCGTAATGAGCACCAGGACCATCGCCGACGTGTCGAAGAACAGGGGACGCCAACCCAGCACCAGACCCGCGACGCTGAAAAGATAGGAGGCCCCCGCGCCGAGCGACACGAGCACGTCTGTGGTCACCGCGTGGGCATGCCGCAGCGCGCGCCACGCGGCACCGTAGAAGACCCGGCCGAGCCACACCTGCAGCACCGTGGTCAGGGCCGCCATGACCCAGACCGTGTCGCCAGGTGTCGCGTCTCGCGGCATTTGTCGCAGTCTGTCCCAGATTGGGCGGCGGG
>JBMFXK010000238.1:0-4951 GCA_049964315.1 Clostridia bacterium
GAATGCACCACCAGGGTCTTGCCCGTCGTGCGGGCCCAGGCTCCCATGGCAGACGCCGCGGCCAGCTCGGCGGACGCCATCGCCGGTCCGTAAACATGGTAGCCGCCGAAATACCCGCTCAGCAGCACGGCGTCGATGCCGTTGTCACGCCCCACATGTTCTAAGATCCGCACGAAATTGTGGACATCACTCTCTCCGGCGCCGGCCAGATCCACCGGGTTTTCGGTCGAGCCACGGGCGATGGCGGCCAGTGCGGTCCGGGTGGGATCCGGCAGTCTCGGAACCGACAGGCCGTTTTGCTCCGCCAGTTCCGCCGCCAGCACCCCGTGCCCCCCGCCGTCAGCCACGATGGCCAGTCGGGGACCACGCGGCGCACGCTGGCACACGAGAAACTGCAGACGGTCCACCATTTCACCCGGCGTCCGGACCAGGTGGATGCCGGCCGCGCGGCACGCTGCCTCCATCACCAGCGGATCGGTGGCCAGGGCTCCGGTGTGCGACCGCGCCGCCCGCACCGCCGCCTGCCCGGATCCCACCGTCAGCAGCACCACTCCGATGCCCTGGGCCGCCAGGCGCTCCGCTTCGGCCAGAAACCGACGCCCATCGCGCCAGTCCTCCCCGTAGACGGCCACAGCGCGGATGCCATCCGCATCGGCGACCGGCTGCAACAGGTCGGCCATGTCCAGGTCGGCCTGGTTGCCCACCGACACGAAGCGCCCAATGCCGATGCCCTCCTGCTCGGCGAGTGCCCCAAGCTCGAGGGCCAGATTGCCGCTCTGGGAGATGAGGGCCACCGGACCGGGCGGAAGATCGTTGGAGGTCAGGTAAAGCTCTGCACTGGCGTCAAAGAGTCCGAGGCAGTTGGGCCCCAGCAGCACCGCGCCGTGTTGGCGCACGTTCTCGACGAGATCCCTCTCGGCGCGGAGCCCCTCGGCACCGGACTCGGCAAAGCCGGTGGCAATGGCCACCAGGGCCCGGGCTCCCTGCCGGAGCGCGTCGTCAGCCGCCTCGAGCAGGCGTGCGGCCGGCACCGCCAGCACCACGAGGTCGACCGGATCTGGGATGTCGGACACCCGCGCGAACGTTTTCTGTTGCAACACGTACTCACGGTGGGGGTTGACGAGATGGACGGACCGCCGCCGCGCCCCCCGCAGCGCCCCTACAGAGAGCCAGTGCCCCCACTTGGTGGGGTCGTCCGAGGCCCCTACGATCGCGAGACTGCGCGGGGAGAACAGGCGCGAGAGCGCCTCCTGCCGGCCGGACCCGCACGCTTTTCCATCGGTTGCGGCTACGGTCATCCACTCCTGGCGGACACCTTACCCGACCGCTCTTCCGGTGGCAAGACGAACAGCGCCGGATCAGGGGCGTGGTTGAATTCGGGCGGCAAGGCGGCGAGACGATGTTCCCTGTTTGCCAGCCCTCGCATTAACCGAGCGCCGAATACGTTCGTTCAGAGCGCGCACACTCCCCGGATCGTGGCCAAGGGTTTACAGAGCCGAACTTGACGAAGACCTGAATGGAGGATCGCCTCTGTGCCACTCCTCCGAGAGGCAGTCTCGGAGGGCAAGGGCTGTACCTGCGCCACGGGAGATGGGTGGAGGTAGAGTCCACCCCAAGTCACCCCGGTTGCTGCCGACGGGGCCTCAATCCCGTGTTCTTGTGCGTGAAGCAGCCCACCCGACGGGTCCCAACGGCAGTGACTAACACCCCTCCCGGAACACGGCAACCCCACCCCCAGCCAATCGGATCCGTTGCTGTGTGGACAGTCTGACTGATGAGAGTAGAACCTCCTGGCAGGTGCGGGCCGCTTTGGGCGAGAACCGCCACGGGGGAGGGATCCGATGGGCTACGGAGCCGAGTCGATGTGGGCGCCCCTTCGTCGCGTGCTGCTAAAGCGGGTCGAGGATGCGTTCACCAGTGCCGCGGTGTTGGAGAGGGACTATGCCCGGTACGGGTATCTAGGCTGTCCCGACTTTGACGAGGCGTGTCGGCAATACGACCGCTTCCAGGAGATCCTGGCCCGGCACGTAGCGGCACTGGACTATCTTCCAGCCGACGGACGGGTCGGCCTCGATTCCATCTACACCCACGACATCGTGAAGGTGACCCGCGCCGGCGCCATCCTGCTGTCGCCGGGCAAGATCCTGCGGCGCGGCGAGCCCGAGGCGGCCCGGCCATTCTTTGCGGACGGGGACATCCCTATCCGGGGCGCACTGAACGGCACGGCCCGGATGGAGGGCGGGGACGTCGTCTGGCTCGATGAGGGACGGCTGGCACTTGGGCGCGGCTTTCGCACCAACGACGAGGGTATCCGCCAGTTCCGGGCCCTGACCGCCGACGTGGCCGACGATGTCATCATCGTGCCGCTTCCTTATGCCGATGGGCCAGACGCCTGCCTGCACCTCATGTCCGTCATCAGCGTAGTGGACCGCGATCTGGCTGTCGTCTATGCCCGCTACCTCCCGGTCTTTTTCCGCGAGTGGCTTCTCGACCGCGGCTTCACCTTGGTAGATGTCCCTGATAACGAGTACGAGACGCTTGGGTGCAACGTGCTGGCGCTCGGTCCGCGGCAGGTCTTGATGCTGCAGGGAAACCCGGTGACCGAGGCGGCGCTCCGCCAGGCAGGAGCCGAGGTGATGACCTACGCGGGATCGGAGATTTCGTACAAGGGCACCGGCGGCCCCACCTGTCTCACCGCCCCCCTGTGGCGGGCACACTAAGCGGCCGGAAGATCCGTTGATTCATGGGAGGTTCGTCGTTGATGACACGCCATTCCTGGACCGAACTCCTGACGCGGCTGGTGGGCGTCCCCAGTGTGACCGGAAGCAGCGAGGAGGCCCGCTTTCCCCGCGAGCTCGAAGCACTGCTGGTCGAGATGCCATACTTCGCGTCCCATCGGGATGCCATCGTTCGCCATCCCACCGGCGACGGGCGTGAGGTCCTCACCGCTCTCTATCGGCCCGACGGGCCCCGACGGCCACAGACGGTAATCCTCCTGGCCCACTATGACGTCGTGGGCGTGGAGGATTACGGGCCGCTGGCGCCGCTGGCCTTCGAGCCTGAACGGCTGACTGCAGCGCTCCGTGCAGATCCGGACCACCTGGACGATGCGGCGCGCCGTGATCTGGACACGGGGCGGTTCCTGTTCGGGCGCGGCGTGATGGATATGAAGGGCGGTCTCGCCAGCGAGATCACCCTCCTGCAGGAGGCGGAGGCCGGTGCCTTTCAGCCGGGCGGCAACCTCCTTCTTCTCGCGGTGCCCGACGAGGAGGTGAATTCCGTCGGCATGCGGCGGGCGCTGGATGCGCTGGCGCAGGTCGCCCGGCGGGAGGAGCTGTCCTACCGGCTGGTGTTAAACACCGAGCCGGTCTTCCCGCGCGTGCCGGGCGACCGCACCCAATACCTGTACACGGGATCGATGGGAAAGCTGCTGGCCGGCTTTTACTGTCTCGGACAGGTCACCCATGTAGGCGAGTCTCTCTCGGGGCTCAATGCCAACACGATGGCCGCCGCTCTGACGGAGAGCATGGAGTGGCATCCGGCCCTCCTGCAGCAGTTTGGGGACGAGACCACACCTCCGCCCACCAACCTGCTGCAGTACGGTTTGTCGGAGCGGTATTCGGTGCAGATCCCGTTTCGCGCTGTCACGCTGACCAACATCCTGACCCATGATCGGCCCCTGCACGAGGTGCTTGAGACCCTGATCGCGATCGGGCGGGAGACGGCCGACCGCCTCATGGCCCGCCACCGTGAGGCGGTCGAGCGCTTTTCCGCACCGGGCACGGGTGTGCGTCCGGTTCGGGTCTGGTCCTTCCGTGATCTGATGGCGGCAGCCGCTTCGCGTACCGGCCAGGACGCCGTCGACACGCTGGTTGCCGACGTCATCGCGAGCGGGACGGGCGACGAGCGTGCCCGCGCCGTCCAGATCATGGACCGCCTCGCCGCCTTGATTCCCGACGAGGCGCCGCTCATGGTGCTGTTTTTGGCCCCGCCCTACTATCCGGCCGTGAACTTCACCACGCACCCGCGGGTGGCCCGGGCGGTGGACACCGTAAACCGCGAACTGTCAGATGCGGGATTGCCGCCGTACCACACCCAGGCGTTTTACGGCGGTCTCTCGGATCTGAGTTTTGTCGGCGACCCCACGCCGCCCGCCACCCGGGCACTTCTCCAAGAGACCATGCCGGGATGGGGCACGCTCTACGACATTCCCGAGTCGTCCGGCATCCTGGCGGACGTGCCGGGCATGAACATCGGTCCGGTGGGCTATGACGCCCATCAGGCCACGGAGCGGGTGGATGTGCACTTTGCTCAATCGGTGCTGCTGCCAGCGCTCCGGCGGGCGGTGCGGGAGGTGCTGTCGGAAGACTAACCGCCTCAGGTGCGAACCGGCTCGGGCAGATGGACCACGTCCAGCACCGCGGCGGCAGCATTCACGACCGCGGCAATCCGCAGGGCCTCGTGCACCTCTTCCTCTCCGACGCCGCTCGCAGAGAGGCTCCGCTCATGACCCGCAAGACATGACGCGCACCCGTTTACAGCGCTGCAGGCGAGGCACCATAGCTCGACGTCAGCCTGGGGGATGCTGCCTTTCGGTTTCAGCGCCTGCATGCGCAGACGCGGTGTCCGTTCCTCATAGGCTTTGATGCCGGCCTGGGCCAGCAGGTGCCGGGCCCGGTAGTAGACGGTGTTCATCGCCATGACGCTGGAGGCGCTGTAAACCGCCTCCAGCACCTCGCGGGAGAGGTGCGGCTGCGCCTCCTCCTCCACCTCCCGCACCACGTACGGGTTGCGGGCGGCCACCGCCGCTGCCAGCATCGTGCTCCAGAGCCGCTCTTCCCCCAGCACCTGTGATCGGGCGATGGTCTCGACGTTCAGGCGGATGTCCCTTGCCCAGGCCGGCAGGGCCTCGCGCAGGGCATCAAGTCCCATCAGCTCACCCCCGTCAGCG
>JBMFXK010000239.1:0-4933 GCA_049964315.1 Clostridia bacterium
CCGTCGACCCGTCGACTCGTCTCGGCGGGGCTTAGATGGTAGTCTGGAATGACAGACACAGGCGGCCGTAAGGAGGATGTTCAGGATGGGATGGACCACAGTCAGTGGCAAGAGCGTCCCCCCGATCGGTCAGGGCACGTGGCGGATGGGCGCCGCGCAAGACAGGCGCCAGGACGAGATTACGGCACTGAAAAAAGGATTTGACCTGGGCCTCGTGCTGATCGACACCGCTGAGATGTACGCGGACGGCGAGTCCGAGTGCGTTGTGGGCGAGGCCATTGCGGGCATGCGCGACAGCGTCTTTATTACCACCAAAGTCTGGCCTGCGAATGCGACCCGCGAGGGTGTGGTGACCCATCTCCAGGCCTCGTTGAAGCGTATGGGCACGGACTTCGTAGACCTGTATCTGCAGCATTGGCCGTCAAAAACCCATCCCCTGGAAGCGAGCATGGAGGGGCTGGTAGACGTTTTGGAGCGGGGGCTCGCCCGGTATATTGGTGTCAGCAATTTTCCAGTGGACCTCTTGGCCGAGGCCGACCGGATCACAGATCACCGCATCTTTGCCAACCAGGTGTCGTACAGTCTGATGGCGCGTGAACCGGAGGTGGCTCTGGTTCCGTATGCCAAGGCCCATCGCGTTACGCTGATGGCGTATTCGCCGCTGGCGGGGGTGGTGGATCCCGGTCTGGATGCGGCGCGGCAGGATGCCTTGTGCAGCGTAGCATCGCGCCACGATGTCAGTTCCACGGCGGTGGCCCTGGCATGGATCCTGCGTCCCGATGCGGGCCCGATGGTCACGATTCCCAAAGCGTCGCGGGTGGACCACGTGATTCACAATGCCGAAGCGCTCCGGGTGCGCCTGACCGATGAAGACGTCGAATTGCTGGACCGGGTCTTCCCCCGGGCTACGCGGGACATTGAACTAGAGCGCCTGTAAAGGTGCGATCGGTTCGCGGCCGGCCCGGAACACTCCGGGCCGTTTCGCGCACCTGGAGCCAACGTTCTATACTGGAGTCAGCTGGCCGGGACTACTCCCGGACGCTGTTGTGCTTCATGGACGGAAAGACCGGATGCAAGGGACTGAGGCTTGGTGAGTGTCGCGAACGTGCCCTCAATTAATAAACGGGTCTCCCGCAGCATGACGGCCCGATTCCTGGGCCGTCTTGTCTTGTGGACCGCAATTATCGGCGTGGGCTCCGGATTGGGTGCGGTCGGCTTTCGCAAGTTAATTGGCTTCTTTACCTGGTTCTTCTTCACCAAATACGCGGGGTGGACAGCCTTCATGGGCCCCATCCGGTACGTGACCATCCCGGTGATCGGTGCCCTTATCTTCGGACCCATGATCTGGCGCTGGGCGCGCGAGGCGCGCGGCCACGGCGTCCCCGAAGTTATGGAAGCAGTAGCGCTGCGCGGCGGCCGCATCCGCCCGGTGGTGGCTGTGGTGAAGTCGCTCGCCTCCTCGCTCAACATCGGCTCGGGCGGGGCGGTGGGGCGCGAGGGCCCGATTGCCCAGATCGGGGCGGCACTGGCCTCGACGCTCGGTCAGTCCCTGCGGCTTGACACCCGCCTCCTGCTCCTCATGGTGGCGGCAGGCACGGCGGGAGGCATCTCCGCCACGTTCAACGCGCCGCTGGCCGGTGCCGTGTTTGGCATGGAAGTTATTCTCCGCGAATTCAGCACCGAAGCCTTCGTGGCCACCGGAGTGTCGGCCGCTCTGGCTGATGTCATTTCGGTGCCCTTCCTCGGCTCCAAGCCATTCTTCCCGCTGCCGGTGGGGGTAGGACTCCGATCGCCCTGGGAGTTGATCATCTACGCCATCCTCGGTGTCCTGGCGGCCGGCCTCGGAACCGGCTTCACCTGGCTGCTTTACTGGGTGGAGGATCGCTTCAACGCATGGAACCTGCATGAGGCTATCCGACCGGCGGCGGGAGCCCTCCTGCTGGGTGTCCTTATCATGTTCATTCCGGAAGTTCGCGGCCTCGGCTACAACGTTATGGGGGTCGTGTTTGCGGAGCGCATGCCGCTCGCCATCATGGCGCTCTACCTGGTGGGGAAGTTCGTCGCCACCACCCTCACACTGGGCTCGGGTGGGTCCGGAGGCATCTTCACGCCGACGCTGTATATGGGCACCATGCTGGGTGGGGCGGTGGGACTGGTGTCCCAGCATTTGTTCCCCGGCATCGTGGGGCAGTTCGCCGGCTACGCCCTGGTCGGGGCCGCCACCGTATTTGCCGCGGCCGCGCGTGCTCCGATCACGGCCATTCTCATCGTGATGGAAATGAGCCAGAACTACGTGCTGGCCCTGCCGTTGGTGCTGGCGGTGGTGATTGCCACCCGCCTCGGCGATGTGCTGCTGACCGATTCCATCTACACGTTGAAGCTGGTACGGCGCGGCGTCCACATCTTCAGCGGTACGGCGGTTGACGTGCTCCAGCAGGTGACGGTCAAAGACACCATGATCCGGGACGTGTCCGCCGCGAACCCCGGTATGTCGGTGGCGGATGCGGCCCAGATCCTGCGCGATGAACGGCGCTCATCGCTCCCGGTCGTGCTCGACGACCGAGTCCTGGGCATCGTGACCGTCACCGACCTGGAGCAGGCGCACGAGATGCCGGGCCGCACGTTCACCGTGGGCGACGTCATGTCGAAGGAGCTGGTGGTGGCGTATCCGGATGAATCTCTTCGCGATGCCGTTAAGCGGATGTCGGGCAATGATGTGGGGCAGCTGGTGGTCGTGGATCCCCTGCAACCGGACCACATGCTGGGCCTCTTGCGCCGGGTCGACGTGGTGAACGGCCTGGAGGCCAAGCTGGGACGCTCCCCGGAGATCGCGCAGGGCGTCACGCCGCCCGCCAGCCGGGAGGGGGCCTTTACGGAGGTCGTGATGCCGCGGACGTCTCCGCTGGTCCGGCACGCCCTGAAAGATGTGCGGTTTCCCGACGGCATGCTGGTGGTGTCGGTGACCCGCGGCGGTCAGGCGTTTCCACCCCATGGAGGAACGGAACTGCTCGCGGATGACCGTCTGCTCATCTACGTGGTGCCGAAGTCTGATGTCGATTCCGCCCGGCTGTTTGTTGAGTCGGGGTCGACCTCGCTGGCCGTTTCCAGCTGACCAAGGTCGGGGGGCGGCCCTCAAGAGGGCCGCCCCCGCGTTGTGGAGCGCTCAGGACGGATTGCGAGAGCCGGTGATCGGCACAAGTTCGCGGGGCGCCTGCTCCACGCCGGTGGACTCGTCCGTCATGTAGACGTAGGTCGTATTGGGCACGGTGGAAAACGCGGCGTGCCGCTCGTCCGGAGTCAGAACCACGCAGTTCATGGCGCTCCAATAGGGGTCCACCAGGTGGTCCAGCTCCTCCATGGCCCGGCGACCCGCCTCTTCGGGCGTGAGCCCGGCGCGGAGGTGCATCACGACGCTGTGGGCGGTGGCGGCCCGGATCGCCATCTCCCCGCGGCCTGTGCAACCGGCGCCGCCGTACCGTTCGTCGCAATAGTTGCCCGCTCCGATGATGGCCGAGTCACCGACGCGCCCCGGATACTTCCAGGCAAAACCGCTGGTGGACACGCCGACCGCCATGTGGCCGTCCCGGTCCACCGCAATCACGTTCACGGTTCCTGTGTCCTTGCCTGACGCGCGGTTGGGGTCGAGCGCCAGTCGTCCCACCAGCGCCTTCAGGATCTTGCTGGCATACCGGGAGTCATCCGACGAGTCTCCCCGGATGCCGGCCTCGTAGATCCGCCGTGCCTCGTCCGTCAACAGATTGACCTCGGGAAACCCGCATTCGCGCGCAAATCGTTCCGCTCCGGGGCCGATGAGAAGCGAGTGGGGCAGGTCGCTCATGACCCGCCGTGCGATCGAGATGGGGTGTTCGAAGCCGTGAATGCCGCCCACCGCCCCTGCTGCCAGGGTGTAGCCGTCCATGATGCTGGCGTCGAGCTCGACTTCACCCAGCATGTTGGGAAGCCCGCCGAGACCCACACTATGGTCTTCGAGATTGCTCTCCACCGGAAGGATGGCGGCCTCCACCGCGTCGATGGCGCTCTTGCCGGCACGGAGAAGCTCCATCCCCGCCTCGAGCCCGACCCGGGCGTTGCTGCTGCCAATAATGACCATAACTGCCTCCTAGGCGCGTCCACAATGTTGACGCGATCGACATCAATCGCCGTCCCATGCATTTAGGCGATCCGGGCCGGAATCCCTGCCAGACCGCCGACAAGAGGATTCGGGCCAGCGAGCCCGAACCAAGACTCCTGACCCAGTCACACATAAAGCAGGTGAAATTTTGGCAAGGCAGATGGCTCCCTACGGTTCCTGGAAGTCGCCCATCACCACCGACTTCCTTGTGAGTCAGGGAGTCTCTTTGGACGCTCCCATGGTGGACGGACACGACGTCTACTGGGCGGAGGGACGACCGCAGGAAGGCGGCCGGCAGGTGATTGTGCGGCTCACGGCGGACGGGCGGCGCGTTGACGTGAATCCGATGCCGTTCAACGCCCGCACCCGCGCCCACGAATATGGCGGCGGCGCCTACCTGGCGGCCGACGGCGTCGTGTACTTCAGCAACTTCGAGGACCAGCGACTCTACCGCGTGACGCCCGGATCCGAGCCGCAGGCGGTCACGGCACCCGGCGAGGTCCGCTTCGCCGATTTCGTGCTGGACAGCGGTCGCAACCGGCTCATCGCCGTCCGCGAAGATCATGGTGCCGGCGCCCATCAGGCCGTCAGCACCCTGGTGGCCGTCTCACTGGACGCCGAGGACCACGGCATCGTCCTGGTCGCCGGGAATGATTTCTACGCGGCGCCTCGGCTGTCGCCGGACGGGCAGAAGCTCTGCTGGCTCACCTGGAATCACTCCAACATGCCCTGGGACGGCACTGAGCTGTATGTGGCGGCAATCAGGGGGGACGGCTCGATCGGAGCCGCCACACTCGTGGC
>JBMFXK010000240.1:0-4914 GCA_049964315.1 Clostridia bacterium
GGCAAACACGTCTTCGGCGTGCCCGTCCTCGCGCAGGAGCGTGGCGGTGAGCCCGAGTCGCCGGCGGGACTGGATGGACGCCGTCATGCGGAAGATGGGGGCCGGCAGCAGATGCACCTCGTCATATATGACGAGCCCCCAGTCGGCTGCATCCATGACATGAAAGTGCGGGTAATCGCCTTTGTGGCGGTGGGCCAGCATCTGATAGGTGGTCAGCGTGACCGGACGGATGTCCTTGGTGACGGCGGTGTACTCCCCGATCTGCTCGGGGGTGAGGCTTGTCCGCTCCAGGAGTTCCCGGCGCCACTGGTGGATGGCCGCCACCGAGGTGGTCAGGATAAGCGTGTGGCACTGTGTTTTGGCCATGGTGCCGATGCCGACCAGCGTCTTGCCCGCTCCGCACGGCAGGACGACCACACCGTCGCCCGCGGTCCGCCGTCCGTCGCCGTAGAAGGCATCCACGGCCTGGTGCTGGTAGGGGCGCAGAGAAAATGGATCCCCGGAGGTTGCCTCTTGGGAGCGCAGGGACATGGGCAGCGG
Organism: Clostridia bacterium; assembly: GCA_049964315.1. Classification (GTDB taxonomy): domain Bacteria; phylum Bacillota; class Sulfobacillia; order Sulfobacillales; family JAIMBI01; genus JAKATP01. The sequence goes on from JBMFXK010000240.1 coordinate 541, forward strand.
GGCTCCGGCCGTGAAGCCTGCCTCATCCTGCAGGGGCCAGCCGATGTGGGCGAGCGTCTGCTTGAGCTGGCCGCGCACGGTCGGATCGATGCGCACGCCGTTTTCGGTGCGCTCACCCAGCAGGGGGCGCACGTTGCCGCGGGCATGCAGCTCGATCAGGAGCTCGGGCCGGTCGGCGACCAGCTCAAGCCCCTCCGGCCCGACCACCAGGCGAAGCCGCCCATAGCGTTCCATCTGCTCGCGAATGAACAGCGCCACCACCTGGGGGATGGGGTAGCGGGAGTATCGTGCGAGGTCGGTCAAGACCTCGTCCACGTTGAGGCCGGATGATGCCGCATTCCAGAGTGAAAGGGCTGACAGACGGTAGGTGTGGACATGCTCCGGGCTCTTCAGGAGTTCGGCGAACCCCGCCAGGACCTGGCGCGCCTCCTCGGCCCCGGGGTGCTCCACCTCCAGAAGGATGGTCCGGTCACTCTGGACCGTGAGCGGCGCATCGGCGGCTACGGCCATCATCTCCTCGGCGATCGTTTACCTTTCATTGTACTCGACCGTGGTCCGGAACCGGGCTCTGCGCGCTTCTTGCCGCATTTTTTGACAGCCCGCCTACCCGAGCGTGAGTCGATAACATTCCCGCGCTTCGGGTCTCGAGAGGCGCCTTACGATTGCCAGCACGTTGGCGGAGACGGACGCGACGTTGATGTCGGACAAGTCCAGAAAAATCGCATGTAGATCCGGCAGCGGCCGGGTCACGCGCTATGATGTACGAAATAGCATTGCTGATAAAAGAGACGAGGGGAGATGGCTCCCGTGTGGGACGGCGGCTCGCGATTCTCCTGGAATTTCGGCGCGTCAAGTTCAAATATTAAACGCATCCCGCCGCTGCCGGTGGTGGGGCTCGGCGTCATCCTGTTTGCCATCCTGTTCTTCGCGGAAAACGCTGTCTGGACCATCAACAGTGGCCTGGGGCTATGGATCGAACTGGTGGCGGCGGTCGTCCTCGGGCTCGCCCTCTCGCGGTTCGGGCTTCTTTGGTACCACAGGCGGTTTGACGCAAGGGACGAGTGAGGCGAGAGCGGTCGCCATGCTTGCACCGGGGGGCCGGGGGCCGGCGTGAACCGCCCGTGCGCATATGCTCCGGGCAACCTTCGGGCGGACAAGGCTGACCTGCTTACAAACTGCCTGGCGCGGCGTAGACCTGGAATGAAAGTCCGGCCAAAACGTACACGGCCAATCAAGGGTATGGCGTTGTCCCGGCTACGAAGACCGAGCCCACCCGATACACCGCGAGTTGGCCGGCGCTCCGCAGCAGGTAAGGTGCATGCCGCCTGCACAAAGGGGAGGCCTTCCTTGGAAGGCCTCCCCGCGGGCGAATCCGCTGTCGACGGCTCCATCTGTCAACGCAGCGACCCGTCACCGAGTCCCGGGCCCATCGGTCACGGGGTCGCAACGACCGTGATGGACGCGTCGGCCAGAGTGGGAGCTCCGCCCTGAGCCTGGCACCATAGGGAGATGCTCTGCGACCCCCCGAGATTTGGGGTGCCCGCCACGAGAGAGATGCTTCCGCTGTCAACGGAAAATGTACCGCTGTTGGCGTTCAGCTCAAGTGAGGCGTAGGTAAGCCCGGTCCCGCCGGCCTGCAGATCGCATGTGACAAAGGTCGCGCCGCTGGCATTGTTCTCGTTGATCGTGGCGAACGCTTGAATCAGCAAGGACCCGGTAGAAAACGACGGGTCAATCGTCGTTGAAGTCATCTCTCCGAACGTTGACGGAATGGCGGGCGAGGGGCTCGGAAAGTAGTTAACATAGGCCGAATACACAGGCCCGGCCGGGCCGGTGGCGCCCGTGGGTCCAGTCGGACCGGTGGCGCCCGTGGGTCCGGTCGCACCGGTCGCTCCCATGGCGCCCATGGGTCCGGTCGCACCGGTGGCGCCCGTGGGTCCGGTCGCACCGGTGGGGCCGGTCGCACCGGTGGGACCCGTCGCACCGGTGGGACCCGTCGCACCCATGGGCCCCATGATCCCCTGGGGACCGGTGGGTCCGATAGCACCCATTGGGCCCATGAGCCCACGCGGGCCGGCAGGTCCCGTTGCTCCCGTGAATCCGCGTGGACCTGCGGGACCCATCGCGCCCGTGGCTCCCATTAGTCCCGCGAGCCCCTGAGGCCCGGTAGCCCCGGCTGGCCCTCTCGGACCCCGCGGTCCGGCGGGACCCTGGGGTCCGCGGGGTCCCTGAGTGCCGTGGCTCGCGGCTGCCGCAGTTCCCAGGCTGCACCCGCTAAGGCCGGCGGCGAGAAGACCGGCGGCCGCTAGTCCGAGTACCATTTGTCTGCGCATGCCGTGCGCCTCCGTTCTTCGTTTCTTCGTTCGTGCATCACGAAACGTGGGTGGGCAAGAAAATGCCACATCGATTTTGCCGGGGCCCGGGCGGTTTGGCGAATCCATGGGGGGATTTCACCTGAAAATCGGGACATGGGAGATCCTGGGCCGTGCGGTGGAGATGTGTGGATTCATGTCAACGTCATAGAAATTTCAAAGGAAGGAGGGACCGGGGTTCGTTCCGCGAGCCTGTCGTCTACGCCGCGTCGGTCGGGGTGCGATAGCCCCAGGCACTATGGAGCGGCTGTCGGTGGTAGAAGAACGCGATGAACTCGAAGATCGCCGCCGCGTCCGGAAGGGGCTCAGATAGACCCGTTCCTGCTTCAGCACGCTAGCCAGGACTCGATGCCCGCGTTGTCCCAGCAGTTCCCCTTGGGGCTCATGCGGCTCGTCATGCCGTACCGGGCCAGCCGGCGCCGGATAGGCGTACACCGCATACTGACTTCTGCGGTCGGAGTGATGCAGCAACCCGGCGGGCGGACGGTGCCGCGCCACCGCACGGTCCAGCGCGGCGAGGGTGAGGGCTTGCGACACGGAAGGTTCCAGCGCCCGGCCCACGATCTGGCGGACCGCCAGGCGCTCCAGGGTCGCCAGATACAGCCAGCCGTCGTCCGTCGCGCTATACGTGATGTCCGCCATCCACACCGCGTGCGCGGGGGGGGGGGGCCGTGAACTGACGAGCCAAGACATTGGCGGCCACCGGGTAGTGATGCCGAGACTGCGTGGTCGCCGGGTAGCGCCGGACCACCCGGGCCCGGATCCCGGCCGCGTGCATCAGGCGCGCCCCGGTCGTGCCGTCAATTCGGTCCCCTCCCGGCGGAGCGGGGCGGCACTCTTCGGGCTCCCGTAGCGCGCGGGGGCGGTGGTCCCGATCGCCCGCATCCGCTCCAGCCGCCGCATCGCCCCCGTACTGGGCGGACGGCGGACCCAGGCGTCAGACCCGCGTCGCGAGACCTCGAGCACCTGATACCTCGTCGTGACCGAGAAGGGGAAGCGGTGGTCGTGAATAAACCCGCACCTTACTGCTGGCCGTTGGCGAGAAGACGCGTCGCTGTTTTAGGATCGCGTGCTCCTCGCGGAGATCGCGGACCTGGCGTTTCAGGTCGCGGAGCCGAGGGTCGTCGGCGCGGAGATGGCCGCTCCCGCTGACCGGCTCAGCCGGATGACGCCGCGCCGTTTCCATTCACTGGTACAGGGTCTGCCGCGGAATCCCCAGCTCCCGGGCCATGACCCTGGCAGGCTTGTCCTGTCGGGCCACCCATGCCAGGGCCTGCTGCTTGAACGGATCACTGCATCGTGGTCCAGCCATGCGGATCCCCTCGATGGGTTAGCGTGTAGTCCCCCATTCGGGGTGTCTGCGATCTGACCCTAACTCCACATGCAGGCCGTCACTCTCTCGTGCCACGGTCCCGGCGATTGCAGGTCTTGCGCGCACGCGGCGGCGATGCGATGTTGGTCGTGACGTCCCGATGGACATCAGTGGCCAGAGGGGAGCCGCCGCTATGGGCCCGCGCAGGTTCCGCATTCACGAGGATGCGCGGTCACGATGGACCCGGGGACCGGAGGATTTACGGAGTAGGCCATCAACATGGCCCTGACGCGCCAGGCCGGTGTACCGGTCTTGCGGGCGCCGATGGGAGTTCCAGGACGGCAACCACGCTCGCCGTCAGTCAGCGATCGATATCAGCCAGTAGAGCCCGGGAGGCCAAAATCCGCGACGGCCCACTAATCTTGAGAATTGGAGCATTTTGATGTCGACAGGGTACCCCGATATTGAACTTACACATCCCGCCGTGGGGAGTCCCATCGCGGACATCGCCACTCCTGCGCTGCTGGTCGACCTCGACCTGTTGGAACGCAACATTGCCGCGATGGCGTCGTTCTTCCGCGACCGCCCGGCTCGGCTGCGACCCCATGCCAAGACGCACCGCGCGCCGGCCGTCGCCCGCATGCAGGTCGAGGCCGGCGCGGTCGGGGTCACTTGCGCCAAGGTGTCCAT
>JBMFXK010000241.1:0-4911 GCA_049964315.1 Clostridia bacterium
CTGGGCCTGACCGAGGTGATTCAGGGACATCCCGGCTCGGTGCCCTGGCTCATGAGCGCCGGGGCGCTCGGGATCGTCCTCTTCTTCTTCGTGGAGGCGCGGGCCGAGAGCCCGATGGTGGACCTGCGTCTGTTTAAAGACCGGCTGTTTGCCTTCGGAAACCTCTCGCTGCTCTTGAACGCGCTGGCCCGCGGGGCGCTCATGTTTCTCATGACCTTCGCGTTCCAGGGCTTTGACGGCAACTCGCCGCTGGCGGCCGGCTTCAAGATGCTGCCGCTCTCGCTGGCCATCATCGTGGTGGGGCCCATCGCGGGCCGCATGTCCGACCGCATCGGCTCGCGGGAACTCTCCTCAGGCGGGCTTCTGGTCACCGCCATCTCCCTCGTGATCCTGGCCCGCAGCGGGCTGGCCGCCTATCCGGTGGTGGCCGTCGGCCTCGCGCTGGCCGGCATCGGGAACGGGCTTTTCAACTCCCCCAACACCAGTGCGGTGATGGGCGCCGTGCCTCCCGACCGCCGCGGGGTGGCCGCCAGCACACGGACGCTGCTCTTCAACACCGGGCAGCTCTTCTCCATGAGCATCTCCTTTGCCATCCTGGCCGGCGTGATGGGTGCGTCGCAGCTGTCCGGCTTCCTGGCCGGCGCCGACGTCACCGCGGCAGCCGCGGGCCACGCGGCCTTCGCCCACGGACTCAGCGAGGCGTTCACGGTCTCCGCCGCGCTGTCGGTGGTGGCGGCCGGTCTCTCGGCCATGCGCGGCACGGCCGGCAGTCCCCGCACCATCGCCGCCCGCTGAACCGCGCTCTGCAGCCGCAGTCCCCGGTCGAGGGGCTGACGTGCTATTGTAGCGAATGGTTGAAGGTCAGGGCGGTGGGGAGTTGGAGCCGTGCGCATCGCGATCGTCACCGAAACTTGGTGGCCCTCTATCGATGGCGTCGTGACTCGCCTGTCTGCCACCATCCGTCACTTAAAGCGGCTGCGCCACGACCTGCTGGTGATTGCCCCCGAGGGAGGCGCCTCCGAGTTTGAGGGCATTCCGGTCGTGGGCGTGCCGACCGTGAGCCTGCAGATGATTTACGGCGGCAAGCCATGGGGCATCCCGCTCCCCCGCGTGGTGCATTATCTCGACCGCTTCAAGCCGGACGTCGTGCATGCGGTCAACCCCTTTGTCCTGGGATGGGCCGCCGTCATCGGCTCCCAGCGCCGGCGATACCCGCTGGTGGCGTCGTATCACACCAACATCGCGGAGTACGCCGACTTCTATCATCTGGGCGTGACCAAGCCCGCCATCTGGGTGGCGCTGCGCATGCTGCACAACCGTGCCCAGGTGAATCTGGCCACGTCGCTCAAGGTGAAGCGCGAGCTGGATGAAAACGGCATCCGCTGCGTGGAGATCTGGCGGCGCGGGGTGGACCTCGACCACTTTCATCCCGGTCATCGCGACACGGCCATGCGCGAGCGGCTCACCGGTGGACACGCGGACCGCGTCATCGCCCTGTCCGTCGGGCGGGTGGCGCTGGAAAAGAGTCTCGAGCACCTCATCCCGCTGGCGTGGCGGACCGACGTCCACCTGGCTGTCGTCGGCGACGGCCCGGCGCGCGGCCATTACCAGGAACAGTTTTCCGGCACGCCCACCACCTTCGTGGGGCCGCTTCTGGGTGAGGCCCTGGCCCGGGCCTACGCTTCGGCCGACTTCTTTGTCTTTCCCTCCACCCACGACACGCTGGGCCTGGTTCTCTTAGAAGCCATGGCCTCGGGCCTCCCCATCGTGGCCGCGGAGGCGCCGCCGACCCACGAACTGGTGGACGAGAGCGGCGCCGGGGTGCTCTTCCTGCCGGGCGAGCCGGACAGTCTCGATCACGCCGTGGACGAGCTTCTGCGGCGCGATGCGCAAGACATGTCCTGGCGGGCGCGCCACGAGGCGGAGCGCTGGGGCTGGCAGGAATCCACCGAACAGCTCATCGGTTTCTACGAAACGGCGCGTCGGAAGGCCCGTCCGCATTAATGGGCTGGGCGCGTCAATTTCTGTCGTTCGTGGTGGTGGGACTCTCCAACACGACGGTCGACCTTGGTGTCTTCAACATCATCTACGCCCTTCGCCCCACGGCCAACGTCAACTGGCTCGTCGCCTACAACTCGGTGGCGGTAGTGCTGGCCATCGTCAACAGCTACATCTGGAATACCCGCTGGACCTTCCGGCGCGGGGCCGTCCAGCAGGGGCGCGGCGTCTGGCGCCAGCGCATCCTGTTTGTGGCCCAGTCGCTCCTGAACATTCTGGTCAACGACCTCGTCGTTCTGTTCATCGCCCCCTACCTCATGGCCATCCACGGCGTGCCCCCGCGGCTCGCCTCCAACGCCGCCAAGGGGGTCGCCATGATCGTGGCATCGCTCGTCAGCTTCGGCGCCATGCGCTTTTTGGTCTTTCCCGGTTCCTAACCGGCTCGAATCGCCCAGACGCCCATATTTGATGCACGTTTGCCGCCCCTCCTGAAGAGACTAAGCCAAGCGTCTGAAAGAGGGGTGGTGCTCAATGGACGACCTGCGTCACACCCCCATGTTCGGGTGGGGCCGGCTCAGGGGGTTGCTGGAAGTCTTCTACCCGCGGCGGCCGAAGGTCCCGTCGGGTCCCAAGGACGCGGCCCCAGGAGCGGCGGACGCACAGAGGCCAGGCTAGAACGAAGCGGGGAGCCGCCCGCCTAGAGCGGCTCCCCCGCATGACCCCGCGAGCCGCCGGCGCGAGGCGGTTCGCCAGTGCGGCCATCCCGTTTGAATCGTCAGCGGAGAAAGTACTGGCCGCCCTCTTCCCCGATGCGTCCCTCCTCCAGAAGCGCCTCCACATGCGCCGACAGCATGAGACGGCCGACCGCCACCGTTTCCGGCGCCTCGCCGGCGTAGACGGCTTCCGCGAGCGCCATGAGACTCTTCCGGCCCTCGCCCAGCAGGTGCAGCACCTGCTGTTCCCGTTCCGCCCGGTGGCTCCGGTAATACCGCAGCGCGCCCATGCCGTCTGTAATGGGCTCGCCGTGTCCCGGCCCGATCATTCCCGGCTCCAGTGCCAGCAGGCGGTCGAGTGTCTTTTCGTACGTGCGCAGATGGCCGTCCGGCGGCACGATGACACTCGTGCTGCGGCCCAGCACATTGTCGCCGGCCAGGAGTAGGGCGAGATCCGGCAGCCAGACGTTCACCTGGCCGGGTGTATGGCCCGGCGCATGAATCAGCTCCACGGCGTGCCGGCCGGGAGCGGTGGCTCCGAGCGCGGCCGGCGGCTCAAACACGGGCGCGTCGTCCAGGACGACGGCAATCTGGCGGGCATCGATGGGATGGGCGACGGCGACGGCGCCCAGGGCATCCACGAGGCCCCGCGCGCCGCCGCTGTGATCGCGGTGCCAATGTGTCACGATCACGTACTCGAGCTCTGGCGCGGACAGCGCCCGATGGGCTTCGAGCAGGTGTGCGTGCGCGGCCGGCGACCCGTCGCCGGCGTCGACAAGCCACGCCCGCCGCCCATCCGTGAGCCAGTAACAGGCCGTCCCCCTATATGGCGGGATGGTGGCGCTCGGCACTTCCTGCCAGAACACGCCCGGATAAAGCTCGTGCAGCCGGATGGGCTCAGTCATGGCATGACACTCCTTGTCCGTAAGGCTTTTCCAGCCCGTGCCCACGCCCGCCGATCGTGTGAACCAGAGCCCGGGTCCACACACTACCGTCGGGAGGTGGCGTGTTGAATCGTGGTGTCGTGGCCGTCGACCGGACGCTCGGGACCGTGCGCGAGGCGCTCTCAGACGCCGGCTTTTCTGTAATCGGCCCCGAAGATGCGGCGCTCCGCCATCCGGTCGCCATTGTCGTGGACGGTCTGGACGACAACATCATGGGCATCCAGCAGCCCGTGGCCCAGGCGCCGGTCATCAATGCGGACGGCCTCACCACCGAGGACGTCCTGCGCGAGGTGGAGCGGCGGGCCGGGTCCTGACCCCGGGCCGGGCGAGCCGGACCCTGCCCTACTCGCCCGGAAACCCGGCATGACTGCTGAGAAACTCCATGACGGCGGCGTACAGGCGGCGCTGGTTGGACAGCCGGACCGCGCCATGGCCCTCATCGTCCATCGGGAAGAGCACGTGCGGCACGCCGCGCGCCGCCAGCGCCTGTGCCACCTGCTCGGCTTCCGCGTACGGCACGCGGGGGTCGTTGCGGCCATGGCCGATGAAGAGCGGCGCCTTCAGCCGGTCGATGCGGTGAATGGGCGACAGCTCGCGCAAGACGGCGCGGTCGCGTTCCAGGGAGCCGTACTCGGCCTCGCGGAGCGCCCGCCGCCAGGGACTGGTCTTTTCTAGGAAAGACTCCAGGTTCACGATGCCGACCAGTTCCACCCCGGCCCGGTACAGCTCCGGAAACCACGTGAGACCGGCCATGACCATGTACCCGCCGTACGAGCCGCCGTAGACTACCACCCGGTCGGCGTCGATGTCGGGCTTAAGGCGCAGCCACTCCGTCACCGCGGCCAGATCGCGGATGGCGTCCTCCCGCCGGCCCACGTCGTCCAGATGGGTGTAGGTCTTGCCGTACCCGGTGCTGCCGCGCACGTTTGGCACCAACACCGACACACCCAGGCTGACCCAATACTGGTAGAGGGCCGAGAAGATGGGGCGCGACTGGCCCTCGGGCCCTCCGTGCACCGCGACGATGGCCGCCGCCGGCGCGGCATCCCCGGCCCGGTAGTACCAGGCCGGGATGGACAGGCCGTCAAAGCTTTCGATGTGCACGAGATCCGGCGCCGCGAAATCGCCACCCGCCCAGCCGGCCCGGTAGGAGCGCGTGACGGCGGCCGCACCGCCTGCGTGGCCGAGCGGCAGGCGGTATACCTCGAGCGGGCGATCCGGGCCGTTCAGATCAAAGACCAGCGTCTGCCCGTCAC
>JBMFXK010000242.1:0-4893 GCA_049964315.1 Clostridia bacterium
TGGAGGACACCCGTGATCGTGATCGATGATGCGGTCTACCGTGGGTTCGACCGCGGCAAGATATGGCGTGCCCAGGGATTGGATTGGAAAGGCCTGCGTTGACGCGTATAGAGCGTTGCCCAGAGTGTGGGCGGGAAGTTCCGGTGCCGGCGTCGGTGGCAGTGCGGGATCGGTTCGAATGTCCGTGTTGAGCCGGCACCCATCTCCGGCTCGGGCAGTCGGACGCCGGTTTTACGGCTATCCGGGTACATGTGGTGACCTGTCCGGCGGAGGATGTAGAGATTGAGCTGGCCCCGAGTGCCAAGCCCGGGGGACCGAATCGTTTGTGACGGGGGCTCATTCATCTTGACATGGGACTATGAGAGCTATGCGCTGGAAGAGATGCGCGAGCGCTGACATTCGACCGGCTGCCTATGCGACAGGTCTGGGGCTGCTGCGTTGGGATGCCCAATTCGGGACGGGGCCAGCGGCCCTACGGCCGTCCGCTCACGAGCGTGCGGAGTTGAGTGGCGTGCCCGAGGCCACCGGCTCCCGAGTGCTATCGGACGCGGCCTCGGCGGCGATAGGTCGCAGTGGGAAGAGGAGAGGAAGGCTGTGCCCCACGGATACGCGCTAGACAGGCGAGTGCGGAGGTGCGTGGTATGACGGCGATTCGCGTGGAGAAGACGGACACCGCGGCATGGGGTTCGGTGCCTCTCCTGGCCGCCACGCAGGCTGCAGCCCTGTGGTGGAATCCCATCGGCTCGCTGATCATGTGGCGGCGTCGGTACGGAGATCCCTTTTGGATGCGTCTTCCGCGGGTGGGTCCGATTCTGGTGGTGGGGGAGCCTCAAGTGGCCCGTGAGGTGCTGCTGAGCGATCCGGATCGGTCGGCGGCCGGAGTGGCCACAGGCCGTGTCCTGCCGGTTCTGGGAGAGTCGTGCATCCTGCGGCAGGACGGAACGGAGCACGCCCAGCGGCGGCGGTTGCTCCGTCCGTTCTTCCACGGAACGGAACTGCAGGGGGATAGCCGCCTGCTCACCACGATCACCGGGCAGCATTTGGCGCAGTGGGAGGGCGTGCCATCGCTCCGCGTCCTGCCCCGCTTTCAGGCGCTGGCGTTTAGCATTATTGTGGCGCTGGTCCTCGGTATCACGGATACCCCCGAAGTGGCGGAACTCCGTCGTCTGGTGCGACGGGCGTCCGGTGTATGGGCGACCGTTGGCACATGGGTGTGGCCCTTTGAATCACAGACCCTTGAAGCCAAGATGTGGCGGTACCAGCACCGTCTGGAGGCCGAGGTGGACGCAGCCTTGGCCAGCCTGATGGCCATCCATGACCGAAATACGCGCCAACCCCCTTCCGCACTCGAGCGACTCCTGGCGGGCACGGGTGAGATAGAGGGACTTCGAGGACCGGCGCTTTTTGAAGAACTTCGGGCGTTGTTGGTCGTGGGGCACGAGACCACGGCAGCGGCATTGGCCTGGGCGACCGACCGACTGGTGCACGAGCCCGGCATCCAGGTGCGCCTCGCGGAATCGGTGGATGATGGAGATACCGGCCCCTTGGACGCTTTCATCCACGAGGTCTTGCGCTGGCGGCCCCCCGTCGTCGACACCGTGAGGGCACTGCACAGACCGATGACGATAGCGGGTCGCCCGGTCGCGCCCGGTACGCTGGTGATGGTGTCCCCGCTTTTGGTCCACCACCACCCACGCGCCTATGTGTCCGCGGAAACCTTCCAGCCTGACCGCTTTCTACACCGGCCCCCTCGCTCGGGGACGCCATGGTGGCCATTCGGCGGGGGCTCCCGGCGATGCCTCGGCGCCCACCTGGCGATGGAGGAGATGCGCGTGGTGCTGTCCGAACTGTTGACCAGGTTTTCGCTCAGCGCGGTCGACCGCCAGCCAGAGCGGGCGCACTTGGCCGGAACGCTTATGGTGCCGGCTCACGGCCTGAGGGTGGATGTGCATTCGCGGCGTGGGACCTCGGCCGGTCCGTGACATCAGCCGTCGCCGCGCTCGCCGCCCAGGGTCCTGAACTACGGTGGGTCGTCAGATGACTCCAGGGACGCCAGGACCTGCTCGAGGGTCTCGGGCGATAGGTTCGGTCAAGGGTGCCGTTCTCCCCGGTCGACCAGGTCCGAACGAGCACTCTACGTGGGCGACCGCGCGGGGGTCGAGCGATGTGTTGCTTTTGAGGTTAAGGGTCGTAGCGGTGGCGACCGTCGTCGATCGGGGGGCGGTAATCTGGTCTTGACCAAGCGGGGGTGGCAACCGAAGGCGAGAGTGGTGGCGGAGGCGGTCGGCTGTATGGAATCTCCTATGTCTCGAAGAGGTACGGCGGAATCGCGCCGGTGACCGACAGCGCGACAACTCCCGGAATGGCGCAGGTCGTTGGCTGCGGCGATGTGGATCGTGTGGCGACTCACACCCGTAGTGTCCGCGGGCGACTGAGACGGCCCGCCCGAGGGTGGCGGGGGGATGCCCCAATGTGGAATAGATTACAGACCCGTGCCCATCGACACCGCATAGTGAACTCGTGAGCCGGGATGTCCGCTTGTGTGGGAGCTACATCCTGCAACAGCCCGGCTTAAGCAGGCCAAAGGAGAAGCCGAGCGCGTCACCAATGGCGATGAGAAGGAGGAGTGACCGTGGCCGAGCAGAAGCCTGAGCTGAACGTGTCGTGTCCGTGCGGATCCGGCAAGGCGTATGGCAGTTGCTGCGGACGGAACGAACCGTGTGCGTGTGGGTCGGGCAAGAAGGCCGGGGAGTGTTGCTACGCGGGGTGATCCGTTGACGGACCCCGGGTGCGGAACCGACGGGCGCCCCCGTGTCGAGGGCGCCTGTTGCGTTTGGTGAATGTGTAAAGGTGGGTATACGGCTCCCCGCACGGGCCCTTCCCCGTAATGAGGAGGGATGGGATTCTTCAAGTGGTGCCGCTATAGCCGGAACGGACCCGACATGCCCCTCCTTATCCCACGACTCCTTCCCGACGGGAGTCCTTCCTGAATGACCAGGAGGCGGGGGCGTTGGCATATCACGTGATGGTTTTCCACGCGCGGGGCTGAGCCGGGTTACGGGTGACCATGGGGTTTCTTCCGAACGCGGGGATCCCCCTTGAGGAGAAGGAGGTGTCAAGCAGCTGGAATACATGGAGGAACTCCCGGCGCGGACACGCGGCGCCCGGGGCACGTCGGTGAGTGTGATTGACGATACCGTGTAGCGTGGGTTTGGCCGTGGAAAGATCGCGTGGTCCCTGGAATTGGATGGGGGAACTTCGGCTTGACGCGCACCGTGCCTTGCCCTGACTGTGGGCGGGTGGGTCCTATTCCGGAGTCCGTTGGGGTGGGGGATCGGGTTGAATGCCCGTTGTGGCCGGTAAAGTGGGGCGACCTGCGCGCTCATCAACGTGCCGTTCTTTGCCGTCCTGCAAATTTCTCCCCCACCTGACGTTCGCAGCCGCGTCGTCTCGAGCTTTTAGCTGGTCACCTGACGGCTTCCGGGCCAGGTAGTCTTACGCGGGCTGGCAATCTGATGGACCCGCTGATAGTACCCGGTATCTTCTTCGGGAGGGTCATGATGCTGGCCACGGGACTCGCCATGCTGGAATGGCCGCGGATGCGAGCGCTGAATGCTGTGGTCATTCCGGGCCAAGAGAAGGTCGGCAGCCGCCTCTGATGGTTCCTTCGAGAGCTGCACGTTACCCCGCCGCAGGTAGCCACCCACCAGCGTGTGATACGTGGCCGGCACGGTCGCATTGAGCGCGTCGCGGGCGGCCTAGTTTACGGGGTGCGGCAAGTCCACGTACCGGTCCCGAGGGTGGCGGCGGCTGGACACCGACACCAACAGCCGCCCCGATCCGTTGTCCACCACCCGGCCGACGTTCACGCGCCATGCGTGGTTCAAGACCAGTCAGTCTTCCGCCCGCACCCGCGCGGATCCCTGACACACCTGGCGCGACATCTGAGTGACGGAGGCCATAGGACACGCTCCGGCCGTGGGGGACGGCAATGGCCTTCGAGAAGGGTGGGCACAGAACGATTGTGGAGCACATCAAAAGCGTGGTGGTGTCGCTGAACACCGTTCAGGCTCGGGGGTGATCCCCTGTTGGGTTTGGGGAGCGCCCTGGGGTGCGTGACTGGCGAGGGTGTAAAAGCACGCGCTGGCCCGCTCGGGAATTCTCGTACTGGTGGACCTCGCGGTGTTTGGCTTCGTCGGGCCGTCGAGGTATCGAGGCAGTCCCTACTCGCTGCACATCACATCCCTGCTGAAGCCCCAGAGCATCAGCCTCCCGCTCGGCACCAGCAACCTGGGCCGCAACATGCTGGCGCGCCTGATGCTGGGCGGCCAGACGCCGGAAGTGGGCTTCGCCAGCGCCCTGGCCGTTATGACTATGGGGGTGGTGGACGGATTGGTCGCCGGCTATGCCGGCGGTGTGATTGACGCCATCATGATGCGGATCGCGCATGCTGCGGAACGGGGGTGGGGCCCCGCCCGTCCAGGTGGAGAATTCGGCTCGGGGGTCAGGGGTCAAGCATCAAGAGCACGGCAGGTGGTGTGCGCCGGTGTGAGATCCATCAGCCACCGGTAGAAGCAGCGCGCCCGCGAGACTGCCGAAGTTCCAGAAAACGTCGAGTCGTTTCGGAGAGCCGGTTGGTAAAGCGTCGTCAGAGGAATTCATCGCCATCAGCCTCCAGCGGGTAGAGTGCCAGCGGCCCGTCAGGTCCAGACGGTCAGGGCCGAATGACCCTGTCGGCGTGGCCAGCAGGCTTCTACCATGAAAGTGTGCTCGCTTGACGCGTCACAAATTGAGTGACGAGGGAGAGGATCATGGTGGCGATCGGCGACTACGTGGCAGGACTGGCACTCGTGGTAAGCTTTGTAGTGTTCTTGGTGTGGCCTGTGCACCATC
>JBMFXK010000243.1:0-4888 GCA_049964315.1 Clostridia bacterium
CCCTGATCCTGGGGCTCGGGTTTACCCGCCAGTATGGCTCCCGTCATCGCCCGTATCAACTCTGGTGGGGCATCTCGTTCATCGTCACCGCGCTGGCCGCGGCCGTGCAGTTCATCGCCTTCATCAATCATGCTTTTTCACCGACCGATTATCGTCTATACATCGTGTTTTCCGCCTCGGTACCGGCGGTCATGGGAGCCGGTACCATGTTTCTCCTCTGGGCGCGCTGGGCCTGGTATTATACCGGTCTCGTTCTGCTCTTCATCCTGCTGACCGCCGTGGGGGCATTCTCCGGCAGTGTGAGCGCCGGACATCTCGGTGACGTCATGTACGCGAGCCAGGCCGTGACCCACGTCATCACCAGTTTCCTCGTGATCCTCGGGTACGCCGTGCTGGGATCCGTCGGCGCTACGGCCATCGTGCTGGGGGCCTTGTGGTCCTGGTGGCGCACCCGGCAGATTTACAACCTGGGCATTGCCTTGGGCGGGGTGGTGTTCTCGCTGGCCGACACGCTGGCCGCGTACGGTATCACCGCCATTTTCTTCCTGGCCCAGATCGTAGGCATTGTGGTGCTGTACTGGGCGGTGGACAAGAGCCGGGCCCCCGAGACCCGAACCTCCCGGGTCGGAGACAAGCCGGTCACGCATCCGTGAGCGCCGAGTCCGACCCCCACCCGATCTTCGCGCGCTGGGAAAACGTGTTGGACGCGGCGGTCGGGGCGATTGGATCGACGGGCGAAGGATTGGCGGAGCCGACCGCTCGGGCATCGGTCGAAGCCCTGCTCCACTTCCAGCGGACCTGGGAGGAGCAGGTGCTGCATCCACGCCTCGCCCGCTACTTCGTAGGGGGCGGCCCGGTCCCGGTCATGGAAGCGGAGCACCGCGACCTGGAACGGCGCTGGTACCGTCTGGATGTGTCCGATGCCAGGAATCGTGAAGACTTTGCCCGCGCCCTCCGGCTGCACGTGCGCAAGGAGTCCCTCTCGCTGGTGCAGGTGGCGCGGCTGCGTCTTTCTCGCCGCGAATGGGAAGCGCTGGCGGAGGTGGCGGCGGCCCAGGGCCTCGCGCTGCCGCAGGCCGACCTCTAATTCCGAAGTGTCGCGCGAGCCAGGTCGCGAACGGCGCGCGAGGTGGCCAGAGCATGACTCCACGTGACCGCCAGCATCCCCGGACGAAGGCCAGCCGGTACCCCGTTGGCCCGGATGCCAGGTGCGCGCCGCGCTCCAGCGCCGCTGATGAGGGACTCTTGATAATAGCGTTGGTGCGTGGCGAGGAGGCGGCGTCGAGCGAATGCGCTGAGCGATGCGGGATCCGGATACTAAATGACCCTCATGCAGTTGCCGGCCATTGACTTGGTCGACATTCCCACCATCCGTCAGCGTGTTCCCCAGGCATCCCGCCAGAGGGTACTGGACACCATCATTGCGGCCATGCGCACATTACCGCTTGACCCGACCCGGCTCGAACCGCTTCAGCGTGAGTTAGCAGGGCTGTATAAGTGCCGGTTTTCCTCGGGCCTGCATCAAGACGAGGAGGATATGCGTCTAGCAGTATTCGTCGACCCAGACTCGGAGACGGTGGTAGTCTGGGCTGTCGGCTTTCGGGATGCGTATCTCCCCACTTATTTCTACCAACTCCTCCGCCAGCGGCTGCAGGCTGAACGCAGCGTGGGGACGCCGGGGGCGTTCCGCATTGGGCGGCGCATAAAGGTCAAGCGCCGCCGGGTGCGATAGCCGCCCGTTCGGCCGCCCAGAACCGGCCACGAATCAGACGTTCCGTCACCAGATTCCCGCCTGCCGTGACAAGCGCTCCGTCCGCGAGCGGCTGGCTGTGAGCCATGGCCGCCCGCTCGCCCCCGCGGGACACGGGATTTGCCATGGCTTCGGTGCAGCCTGCCCGGGCGTCGCGTGGCGGACTCTCCTCGGCCGCCCAAGTGCGCCCGTGGGACCGGCAGGCGGATCAGCCGCTTTTGCCGCCCGCCATCATGAACGAGGCCAAGGGTTCGACCCCGACGATAAGAGGCCGGGCGCGCGCGATGGCCGCCCGCGCGGATTCCGACCGCAGGGCGGTGTCATGCGCTGCCTGGCTGGCCCAGATCTCGCTGCTCCACACGCTGTCCGGGTCATCCTCCCGAGTTCCCAGCAGGTAAAGCACACACTCCGGGTCTGACCTCAGTGCCTCGGTCGCCTCCAGCAGGATGCCAAGCAGCGCGTCCCGCTCACCCGGCTTGGCGGCAAATCGAGCCAGATATCCAAATGGCTTGTCCTCTGCCATGAGGCCACCCTCAGGGGGACCGCCAACGGCTGCAAGAACTCCGAGTGTCACGTCGGACACGCCCCACGCCAAGCTTTGCGGCGACCACATCAGCACCCTGTCTGGGCGATAGAGGTTCTCCGCCTGCGAGAGCCGCCAAGGCGTCGGCACGGCCCCCGGGTATCGGCGGCGGTTGCCTGCTGGCACGCGGAATGCCGGCAGGGGTAGGCGGGAGCTCCCGAGGCGTCGCACAGATGTGGCACGACCCCCTCTTGGACGCTTGGAAGAATTTAGGCTCACCCGGGACCAATCTGGTGCATCCGCGCCGGGCATAGACATCAGGAATAATGCGCTGCCCTCATCGGGTGTTCGGGTGTTGTGTCTGTTTGAAGAGGGCTGAAAGGGGAGCGATGGCCGTGACCCACAACAGGTCTTCGTCCAGGAAAGGCTGGCGATGGCTGTTCCTGATTCCGTTCATCGCCATGCTGTGGATCCCGTTCTATGCGTCAGGCACCCCCGTGGTGGGGGGCTTCCCGTTCTTCTACTGGTACATGCTGCTCTGGGTCGTCCTGACCGGTGTGCTCTCCCTGATCCTGTATGGCATCGGGGTCTGAAACCGTCCTGAGCGGCGGCCTTTCAGGATTCGGAGCGAATCGGACGGCACGATGGAATCGGATACAAGGGAGGAGAGGACGTGAACTGGTCTGCCTTCAGTGTCTTCCTCATCCTGTTCCTGTTCGTCACTTGGATTGGCTTCTGGGCGGCACGCTGGCCGAAGGGCGATCTCTCGCTGCTGAACGAGTGGAGCCTCGCCGGCCGGCAGTTCGGCACGTTCATCACCTGGTTCCTCATCGGCGGCGACCTCTACACGGCCTACACGTTTATCGCGGTGCCGGCCCTGGTCTTCGGGGAAGGGGCGGTGGGGTTCTTCGCCGTGCCCTATACGATCATCGTGTTTCCCATCATGTACGTGGTGATGCCGCGCTTCTGGGCCGTGGCCAAGGCTCACGATTACGTGACCGCCGCCGACTTCGTGCGCGGACGGTTTGACAGCCGGGGCCTGGGCCTAGCCGTGGCGGTGACCGGCATCCTCGCCACCATGCCATACATCGCGCTGCAGCTGGTGGGCATTCAGGTAGTGCTGGAGAGCATGGGGCTCGCGGGCAGGACCGGAATCCTCCACGACCTCCCGCTCATCATCGCCTTTGCCATCCTGGCAGCCTACACGTACACGAGCGGACTGCGCGCTCCCGCGACCACCGCCGTGGTCAAGGATGCGCTCATCTACATCACCGTCATCGTGGCCATCATCGTCATTCCTGCCCGGCTTGGGGGATTCGGGCACATTTTCACGGCGGCCAACCTCGCACTGAGCCATGCCGCCAAGCCCGGGTCCATCTTCTTGAGTTCCAAGAGCTATCTCGCGTTTGCCACCCTGGCAGTGGGGTCGGCATTTGCGCTGCTGCTCTACCCCCACGCCGTGACCGGGGTGTTTGCGGCCAGGGGCCAGAACGCCATCAAGCGGAACGCCGCCTTCCTGCCGCTCTACTCCATCGTGCTGGCGCTCATCGCCCTGTTCGGATACATGGCGCTGGCAGCCGGCATTCGCACCACCACGTCGTCGCTGGTGGTGCCGCTTCTGTTCATGAAGATGTTCCCATCCTGGTTCGTGGGCTTCGCCTTCGCCGCGGTCGCCATCGGGGCCCTGGTGCCGGCCGCTATCATGTCCATTGCGGCTTCGAACCTCTTCACGCGGAACATCTACCGTGAGTACTTCGCTCCGTCGGCGACGTCCCGCCAGGAGGCGCGGGTGGCGAAGCTGGTGTCCCTGATCGTCAAACTGGGTGCCGTCATCTTCATCGTTGCGCTGCCGCTGCAGTTTGCCATCAACCTGCAGCTCCTGGGCGGCATCTGGATTCTGCAGACCCTGCCGTCGGTGATGGTGGGCCTCTACACACGCTGGTTCCACCGTACGGCCCTCCTCATCGGCTGGCTGGCGGGCATGGTGCTGGGCACGCTGATGGCCATCGCGGAGGCGTTCAAGAGCTCGGTCTACCCGCTCGCGCTGGGGCATCTGGTGCTGCCCGGCTATGCGGCGGTGTACGCCGTACTGGCGAACCTCATCATCTCGGTCGTGCTGACGTGGGTGTTTAACGCCGCGCACGTGAGCGCCGGACACGACCAGACGGCGCGCAGTGCCTATCGCGACGATGAGGTGTCCCGGGCCGGCTGACGCCGGGCGGGGGGCGTCTTGGCCGACCAAGACACCCCCGGATGCGTCCGGGGCCGTGCTGTACAAGAAAAATAGCTAGACGGGTTTCCACCAGATCACGGTGGTGCCGGGGGCGGCGGCGGCGGCGCGGGCCGATGGGCCGCACTTGGCCCGGTACAGAAACAGCACCGGCCTCGGGAGGGAACGGTGCGAGAGGGTTTCCAGGTTGGCGATGCCTTTGGACACCACCATGTCGGCGGATGCCGTGAGGCGCCTGCAGGCCTCACTTTCGACCCAGCTGACGAGGCCATAGCCGGGATTCCCCGTATCGGTGACGCGGGCGACCTCTTCCAGACCGAGGAGCGCCGCCTCCCGGGGCGTCACGTCATTCAGGATGGACGCGTGGCGCACGACCGCCGTCACG
>JBMFXK010000244.1:0-4877 GCA_049964315.1 Clostridia bacterium
CCCGGATCCTGTCGCCCGAAGACCTGGCCGCGGGCAACGGGCTATATCGGTCGGTCGGATCGGCCAATGGCTTCTTCGCCGAAGCCCTCGGGGGACTCATCGTGGGAGTCCTCGGCGCCGTGAGCAGTCTCTTCTTGGATGTCGGGTCATTCCTGTTCTCGATTGCCGGCCTCTGGGTCCTGAGCATTCCGCGCGAGCGCTCACGCACGACCGCGGAGAGAGGGCAGCGCCGTCACTTCTTTGCGGAGCGGCGGGATGGGTGGGCCGCGATCCGGCGGCATCCCCTCCTGCCACACATCCTGCTGTGGCTGTTCCTGACCACGGCCGGGGGCGGGGCGGTGACGGCGCTCGTCCCGGTCGTGGTATTCCAACAGCTCCACGGAGGGCCAACCACCCTGGGATTCGCCGGGGGCGCCGCGGTCGTCGGCAGTGTGGTGGGGGGACTGGTCACGGCATGGCTCAGCCGACGTTTCTCGATGGGTGATTTGCTGGCTGGGTGCGGCGGGCTCATGGGGCTCGCGTATGCGGGATTCGGGTTCTCTCATGCCACGTGGCTGAGCCTCCCACTACTGGCGGTGGGTGGTCTATGCCAGACGGCGATGAACAGTGCGTTCAACGCCGTCTTTCAGGCTTCCGTGCCCGCGGAGGTCATGGGGCGCACGTTTGGGATTCTGGGCGCGGTCGAGGGCGCAGCAGGCCCCGTGTCGGCCCTGGCCGGCGGCTACTTCGGAGGTCAGGCGGGCGCCGGAGCCGTCTTGGCCGCGGGCGCGCTATGGATGGGGCTGAGTAGTCTCGTGCTCGTCACCAACCGATCGTTAATGTCGCGGGGTCTGGCCGAGCGCGACACCTGACCCTGCCCAGCGCTGGCACCGACAGCGATCGATAGCCGAGAAGTCCCGATACGGGCCCGCCGCCAAACAGCACACGACCCACTCCGGATCATACGCCATGACTCCAGGCTTCTCGCATGAGGCCGCCGACCGATTCGAGCATGTGGACAATGGCGTCGGCCAGAAGCGGCGTCGATCTCCATGCCGTGCCGCGCCAAGTAGGCGCGCATCTCGTACGCTACCGGCGTCATGTACTCCTATACGCGTCGAATCCACAACGCGTCGAGATCCCACATCGTCCACAGCGCGCGTTTCCCCTCGTCGGGGACCGGTTCGATCGCGCAATCCCGGTGCTCGGCGAGCACGGTGACCAGGGCGTCCTAATTCCCTCGTGAACAAGGACGAGAAAAAGCCCGCCACTGAGGCGAGGCTTCACTTTCCGGTCTTGATAAAAAAGACTGGTGCGCCCGAAGGGACTCGAACCCCTGATTCCGTTCCGCCATGTTTGGCATGCCTATTAGATACCCCAGAATGGCTTCATTGCGGGGTTTTCATCACGAGGCGGGTCCATCCTATCACCTGTTGTCTTCCTGGTTTTGAGCCTTTATGGTTGCGGATGTGGTTGCGTTCTCCACATCCTGGGACGATGTCATGATCGGACCGAGCAGTTCCCCCTCCAGCCGCTCGGCCACCTCGCGTTGGGCCCCGGGCATGACGTGCGCGTACACCCGCAGGGTCATCGCCGGATCGGCGTGTCCCAAACGGCCGGCGACCATATCCACGCCGACCCCCTTTCGGAGCCAGTGGGTCGCCAGGGCGTGGCGGAGATCATGAGGACGCATGGTGCCTGGGAGATCGGCTTTCCGCAGGGCTCGTTTAAATGCTTCCCACACGTGGCCCCCCGAGAACCAGGTGCCGTTACGGGTCGTGAACACCCACCCGTTTTCCTGCCACCGGTCCCCGGCGGCCAACCGCTCTAACGCTTGGCGGTCCTGCTGAAGCTTGAGGATCGCCATCAGATCCTCTGACACTTCTAAGGGGCGGGCCCCTTCCGGGCCCTGCTTCGGATCTTCCGTACGCCGCTTGCTGGCCCACAAGGACTGGGTGCGCCGAAGCGTGACCGTGCGGGCGTCCCAGTCCACATCCTCCCACCGGAGCGCCAACGCCTCGCCACGCCGACAACCGGTCGCAGCCAAAAAGGCCCACAGCGGGAATAGCCGATGGTCCATGACAGCCTGGAGGAGCTGCTGGGTTTGCTCGTTCGATGGGGGGCGTAGCTCCCGATGATCCGCCTTTGGGGCCCGGACCCGGCTCACCGGGTTCCGCAGGAGCAGGTCCGCATCAAGGGCCTTCTCGAGAGCTGCGTGGAGGACATTATGCGCGTGCCGCACCGTCGCGCGGGCCGAACCATCCCGGAGCATCGCGTTTTGAAAGCGCTCAATGTGTGAAGGAGTCAGGTCCCGGAGAGGGATATCCCCCAGATAGCGGGTCAGATGCTTCACGTCCACGCGGTACCGCTCATACGTGCTGGCTCTAACCTGCGCTGGGACGGATTCCTCGAGCCACCGTTTGAGGAATTGGCCGACCGTCTCGTTGGGCGGGGGAGTATACTGCGCCGCATGTCGCACCCGCGCCAGCTCCAGGTCCCGCCACTCTTTCGCCTGGTCCTCGGTGTCGAAGAAGCGCCGCACTTGCTTCCAAACGCCCGGCTCACCTGGGATCGGGTACTTAATACGCGCTTCGAAGCGCGGTGGCTTTCCCTTGAGCCCCGGCTTTTTCCGCACCCAGCCATACGGGTTCCGGGTCTTTTTAGGCACAACGCTCCCCCTCATCATGTGAACCCGGCCAGGCGCGGGGGTCAGGTCTGCGCGGGGTCGTACGGTTAGTCCACCACGAAAGCGGTGGCGGGCACAACCCCAATGGGCACTTCTGGACATTCCACGTCTAGGCAGCGATATGCGCGGCGCCCGGTCACGCGCTAGGCTGTGAAAAAAGGTAGCAAGGGAGACGCGCGGTGCAGATCCACCACACCTCGGACTGGCATTGCTATCCACCGTTCACCCCGGCGGCCGCCTGGCCGACACGTGGGGACGTTCAAGTAATGGCCGGGGACATGGTGACGGAGCCGAATCACTGGGGTTTGCTGGCGTCCCGACTCCCCGAGACGCCCACCATTGTGGTGCTGGGCAACCACGAGTTCTACGGGGGACGCTGGCCCGACGACATCGCGGGCTATCGTCTCGTCCTCGGAGCTTTCCCACATATTCACCTGTTGGCGCAGGACACGGCGGTGATCGACGGAGTCCGATTCGTCGGCACGACACTCTGGACGGATTTTGACAACGGAGCCGGAGCTGCGGCGGCGACCCAAGTCATTAACGACTTCCGGATGATCCACCATGCCGGGCGGCTCCTCACCCCCGCCGACATCATGGCGGCGCACCATCAAGCCGTCGCGTGGCTCCGCACCACCCTGGCCCACCCGTTCGACGGCCCCGCCGTGGTGGTCACCCACCACGCGCCGAGCCGGTTGAGCCACCACAAGGGGTGTCCGCTCAATGAGCGGGCATCAGCATTTCAAGCGCGGCTGGACGCCCTGATTCGGGAGTATCAGCCGGCCGCGTGGATCCACGGCCACACGCACTGGCCCGTGCAGTACCGGATCGGCCGGACGTGGGTCGTAAGCAATCCCCTGGGGTATCGGGGAGAAGGGGTCATTTGGGATCCGGATGCGATAGTCGAGGTATCAGACGCCTGAGGGCTCCGGGGACCGGAGGATGGAAGGAGTGCGGGATGTCGGACACCGGTGATCGTCGCCGCGCGCGTTCGCGGGCGCTACACCGGGCCGTCGCCGCCCGCCTTCTGGAAGACCCGGAACGGGCCCTGGCCCTGGCGCACCGTCAGTTGGCGCGTACGGCGGCGGACCCGCATGCCCGCTACTACGTGGACGAATGGACCCGATGGCTCGCCCGCCCCGTGCCCGAGATTTGTCGCCTCTTGGCGGACGATGACTCGGAGTATGCGGAGGCGCTCCGCCGCATGTCCCCCTTCGTCGGCGTGCTGACGCAAGCGGAGCGCGCCGCCATCTACCGCCGCTACGCGGTCGACCGGGAGGAGCCCCCCGTGTGGTAACCCGGTCCCCGCGTGGATGGCAGATCGCCGGGGTCTCGTCGCGGGGGACCCAGCACCCGCCCACTTGCACGGGGGGCGCGGCGTTGGTTATCATGACCGCACAACCCCATGCCGAATATCGTGGCGTACCTGTGCGACGCGTACGCCGTCGGAGGGACAAGGCATGGGCGTAGCGATGGCCCGCGTGGCGATTACCGGGCACCGTCCCCTGTTGTTCCATCACCTGGATCCCGTATTCTTCGATGGGCCGTCCAAACCTGGTAAAGCCCCCGGCAACAACCCGGACGAGTGGAAACGCACGGCGCTCTGGACCGCCGACCGGCAGTGCTACTTGTTGCCCGACCACGTCTTTGCCACCGCCCGGGACGGGGGCAGCAAGATCCGACGCGGGCGGGGATCCCTCATGGGGGAAATCGTGAGTACCCTCGAAGTGCGGGAGGATCGCATCTTGCTGGATCGCTGGGTCCCGCTGGACCATGAAATCACCCGGGATCCTAATCAACCCGTATACGTGGACGTCCGCATGGTGAAAAACCCGGCCACGCGCCTACGCAACATGCGCTACCGCCTGGCCTGCAGTCCCGGGTGGCATGCCGCCTTTACCCTCTTATGGGAGGACACGGTCGTCCACCCCAGCCAACTGGAGGCCGCCCTCGTGGAAGCGGGGCTCCGCATCGGGATTGGGGACGGGCGCGGCGTCGGGTTCGGCCGGTTCACCGTCGACGCCTTCACGCTGGAGGACCCGGGTGCCTAGTCGGCGACCTCCGCGGACCGTGTGGCATCAGATTCGCCGCGAGGTCTGGACCCGAGATCGCGGGCGGTGCCGGCATTGCGGCATCGCTGTCAGCTTGCAGACGTGCCATATCGATCACATTCGGAGTGGCAGGGCCGCCGGGAATGGCAAAGGCAACTTAC
>JBMFXK010000245.1:0-4864 GCA_049964315.1 Clostridia bacterium
GGATACCGAAGAATCCCCACAATGCCTAGACTTCGGAATGACTCTACTCGTTATACCCAGCAGCCGCGGCAAGAGGCGGGGGAAGTGGTGGCGTTTATGGCACGCAGCACGAACGCGAGTGAGCGAACGGCGGAGGCGCCGAGCCCGACCGCGCCCGGCGCCAGCATCACCGTGCCGGCAAGCGGCATCGCGCCGGGAAAGAATCCCACCAGCCCCACCGCAAAGAGGATGAAGAAGACGTTGACCACCTCCCAGACCGGCGAGGCATAGCGCTCCACGGTCTGGAAGATGTCAAGCCAGCCCTTCACGACCGCCCACATCAGGATGGCGCCGCTGCCAAAGTCGATGGCGGCTGCCACCGCGAACAGTTACAGCACCAGCATCAGCAGCAGGAACGCGTTGGCAGGCGTCCTCAGCGCACCTCCTTGCGGAACACCGGCCGGAGTGGGAGCGGCTCTTTACCCGTGGTGCGCGGCGGTCCCCATGGGACCGGGTCGGCCCCGAGCAGGCGGACCAGTCCGTAGAGGACGCCTGTTCCGGCCAGCGCCAGCAGCAACAGCACGACGGCCGCCACGAACGGCAGCGCGTGGTTGGTGGTGATGGCCTGTGAGACGGTCAGGACGCCGTAGAGGATGTACGGCTGGCGCGCCAGTTCATCCATTATCCAGCCAAATTCTGTGGCCAGCCACGCCAAGGGCACCGTCAGCAAGAGGAGCCACCATGAACCGGTTCTGCCGCAGCCTTGGGCGGATCCAGTGCAGGGCGTCCACGACCAGCATGTATATGCCAAAGGCAATCATGAGGTCACAGAAAACGTGAATCAAAAGCGGCGACCGTTCCTGGCGCGGAAACGCGAGCAGACCCTTGACAGGGCTGACAGATGCCAGTACGAGAGCGAGCTCAAAAGGCCGGGTATCGAGAGCCCCCCGGCGATTTGCTCGGTGGACCGGTCCATCACGCCGCCGATAGTGAGGGGAGCGTAGCGGGTCGTGTGAGAAAGTCCCTCGATGGCGGCCAGTTTCAGGAGCTGGATCTGGGCCAGCAGTTGGCCTGAGAGGTCCCCGGTGATGACGGAGCCCAGCACGCCCACGTCCCCCACCAAGCTCGAGATCAGAAGCTCCCACCGGTAATAGGGGTGTCCCGGGTGCCGCAGCAGCATGAAGGCGGCGAAGCCCGACATGCACGCCCCCTGGCGCCAGTGTTGGAACCTGACCGGAGGCACTGAAGATTCGAACGGTGCTTCCTACGACGGCATCCGGCCTATCTTGAGCGGACGTTTTTATTCGCTTTTCACATGGCCGCCCCGCGCCTTGGGGACATTTTTACGGCCTGGCGGCTACAATGCCCGCGTTTCACCCCGCCAGACAGGTCAGGCACGTCAGGAAGGAGGCGCGCATCCGTGTTGGATGTCGTGCTCGTGGCAGTGGTTCTCTTCCTGTTCTTGGGACTGCTCGCCCTGGCCTACTGGCTTCAACGCATCTGACGCCAGTTCGGCGACCGTTAGGACTCGCTCGGACTCGCTTGGACTCGCTTGGACTCGCTTGGACTCGCTTGGAAAGGATGACTCGCATGCTGGGCGGCTTAGTGCTGCTGGGACTGTCGATTGCGGTTCTCGTCTATCTCACCTACGTGCTCGTCCGCCCGGATCGTTTCTAAGCGACCGACGGGGAGGAGGATTCTGACGTGTCGTTCACCACCGTTGCGACCTGGCTGGTGGTTATCGGATTCCTGTTCCTCGCCATCAAGCCGGTCGGCGTTTACATGATGCGCGTATTCACCTACCAGCGGACGTTCATGGACCCGGTGTTCGGACGGGCCGAGCACTGGTTCTGGCGCCTTGTGGGGGTGGACCCCGAGCATGACATGGGCGCCGTCGAATATGGGGCGGCCTTCGTGCTGACGAATCTCGTCTTCATGCTGGGGGCCTATACGGTCCTGAGGCTCCAGGGTGGGTTGCCCTTCAATCCCCAGCACTTTCCGAACGCACCTCCGTATCTGGCCTTCAACACCTCGGCCAGTTTCACCACCAACACCAACTGGCAGGCGTATTCCGGCGAGAACACGCTCTCGTACTTCAGTCAGTTTGCGGCCCTGTCATTTCTCCAGTTCACGACGCCCGCCTCCGGGGCGGCGGTCGGGGTTGCCTTCGTCCGGACGCTCTCGGGCCGCAAGCTCGGCAACTTTTTTGTCGATATGACGCTGGCGTGCACCCGGCTGCTGCTGCCCCTTGCTGTCATCGTGACCGTTCTCCTGGTGTGGCAGGGCGTCCCAGAAAGCATCGGGTCATATGTCCATGCCCACCTCCTCACCGGCGGCACGCAGATCATCCCCCGGGGTCCCATAGCCACCTGGGAGGCCATCGAGCACCTGGGTCAGAACGGCGGCGGCTTCACCAACGCCAACAGTGCGAACCCGCTTGAGAATCCCACCGCCGTGACCAACATCATCGAGACCATCTCGATGGGCTTGTTGCCGGTGGCGTTCTTCGGGATGCTGGGCGCCATGACGAAACGCTGGCGCACGGCCTGGACGCTGACAGCGGTGGCCGGGGTCCTGTACCTCGCGATGCTGGCCATCATCTACTTCCCGGAGATGTCGGGCAACCCCATCGTGAACGCCCTCGGACTCCACGGGGCCGCCAACTGGGTGGGCAAGGAGGTTCGCCTCGGCATCGGCGGCACGTCCATCTTCGCCACCTCCACGATGGCGTTTACCACCGGCTCCGTGGTGAGTGCGCACGACAGCTTCCTGCCCATCCCGTCGCTTGCGTTCTTCACCGGCATGTTCCTGAACATGGTGTTTGGCGGTAAGGGTGTAGGGCTGCTCAACATGCTGATGTTCGTCATCCTGACCGTGTTCTTGATAGGTCTCATGGTGGGCCGGACACCGGAGTTCATGGGCAAGAAGATCGAGACCCGCGAGGTGTCCCTGGCCTCCATCGCGTTCCTGATCCACCCACTTCTGATTCTGGGCGGGACCGCCCTCGCGGTTTACCTGCCGGCTGGTTTGAAGGGCGTCTTCAACCCAGGCCCTCATGGCCTGTCGGAGATCCTCTACGGCTTTGCGTCCGGCGCCGCCAATAATGGATCCGCCTTTGGGGGACTCGCGGCCTCGCTCCCGTTCTACGAGGTGGCCATCGGCGTCACCATGATCCTCGCCCGATACGCGTCCGTACTGGCGATGCTGCTATTGGGCCAGTCGCTCCTGCGGAAGAAGACCGTGCCGGAAACGGTGGGCACCATGCGCACCGACGGCCCGCTCTTTGGCGGCATCCTGCTGGGCTCCATCATCATCGTCAATGCCTTGGCCTTCTTCCCGGTCATCGCACTGGGACCAATTGCGGAGCACTACCTGCTGATGGCCCACCACTTGTTTTCATGAGCCGGTCCCTCGGCTGACACCTGTTCGGAGAGGATGAGATCCGATGGCGACAATGGCCGAGCGCGAGACCTCGCACGGGGTCCCCATCGGAGGGGTCATCCGGGATACGTTCCGGAAGCTCTCTCCCCGGCTCATGTGGTTCAATCCGGTGATGTTCGTGGTCGAGATCGGCACCGTCGTGACCGCCGTGCTGGCCTTGACCGCCCATGGCGCGGCGACGCGGCAGTATGACATCCTCGTGGCCGTAATCCTGTTCGTGACGGTGGTATTCGCGACATTCGCGGAGGCCTATGCGGAAGGGCGGGGACGGGCGCAGGCCGAGTTTCTGCGCCGCACCAAGGCGACCACCAAAGCTAAGGTCATCCCGAGCCTGGACCAGCTGGACGACATCACGGTCGTGGAGTCGACGGAGCTGCACCGCGGGGTTCTGGTGCGGGTGGACGAGGGCGACACGCTGCCCGGCGACGGCGTGGTCGTGCACGGCATTGGCTCGGTGGACGAGAGCGCCATCACCGGCGAGTCCGCCTCGGTGCTGAAGGCCCAGGAGGATGCCGTCACGGGTGGAACCGTGCTTCTGTCCGATCAGCTTATTGTCGAGATCACCGTCGATCCGGGCGAGTCGTTCCTGGATCGCATGATCCTGCTGGTGGAGGGTGCGCAGCGCCAGAAAACGCCCAACGAGATCGCGCTCACGGCCGTCCTGGCCGTGCTCACCCTCATCTTCGTGCTGGTGGTAGCCACCCTGGTGCCTATTGCCGGCTACTTCGGCCCACACGCCACCCAGACCGCCACCATGGTGGCACTCCTGGTCTGCCTCATCCCGACGACCATCGGAGCGCTGCTCTCGGCGATCGGCATTGCGGGTATGAACCGTGTGGCCCTGGTCAACGTGATTGCCAAGTCGGGTCGGGCGGTGGAGGCGGCGGGCGACATCGACACCCTCATCCTCGACAAGACCGGCACCATCACGCTCGGAAACCGGATGGCGACCGAGTTCCTGCCCCTGCCCGGTGTGGGTCAGGAGGACATCGCACGGGCGTCGCTGGTGGCGTCCCTGGCCGATTCAACCCCTGAGGGCCGGTCGGTCGTGGAGCTGGCGCAACGCATCCTGGGCGGCGAGGCAGGTTATGAACCGGAGGGGGAACCCGTGCCGTTCTCCGCCCGGACACGGATGAGCGGAATTGACCTGGCTGACGGGCGCCGCATCCGCAAGGGCGCCGTCAGCGCCATCAAGGGACTGGTGGAGGATCCGCCGGCCCTCATCGACGAACTGGGCGACAGCGTCGCGCGGGAAGGCGCCACGCCGCTCGCGGTCGCGGTGGACGGACAGGTTCTCGGCATCATCCGTCTGAAAGACGTCGTGAAGGCCGACCTCCGCCAGCGTTTCGGAGAATTCCGGGCGATGGGCATCCGAACGGTGATGGCGACTGGGGACAACCGGATCACGGCAGCGGTCATCGCCCAGGAGGCCGGGGTGGATGAC
>JBMFXK010000246.1:0-4863 GCA_049964315.1 Clostridia bacterium
ACGGGAACCGCTCGGACAAGCGGCTCAACCGGCAGCAGATCGACCGGATTGTCCGCGCCTTCAGCCCGGCGGCGATGCAGGTCCGCGTGTACATCGCCGATTCCGCCCTGGTGACCGGCCCGAATCTCGCGGCGCTAGCCGCGACCCCGCTGGCGTGGCTGTCGCGGCTCCCGGACACTTTTGGGGCGGCGGCGACGGCAAAAGCCGCCGCGTGGGCCGCGGATGCGTGGATCCCCATCGGCCGGGTGGCGCAGGCCTCGCACGCGGCCCCCGATGCGGCGAGCGAGCAGACCGGCTCCGTTGGCAACCGGCCGTACCGGCTCGTGGTGTACCGGTCGTCGAGCCGGGACCGGCGGAAGGCGAAGACCCTGGACCGGGAACTCGCCCGAGCCCGGGCCGCGGCGGAGCAGGCGGCCACCGCCCTCACCACCCAGGACTTTGCCTGTGCTGCGGATGCCGAAGCGGCCGCGGCCACCTTCCAGGCCACGGCCCCCCGCTGGTGGCCCTGCACCACGGCGGTGGCCCCCATCACGGTCGTCGCCAAACGCCCGCGCCCGGGTCGCCCCCGGCGGGACGACCCGACGTCGACGCAGACGGTCTACCGCGTGCACGTCACCTGGGGCCCGCGGAATGAGGCGGCCGTGGAGGCGGAGCTCCAGCGCCGGAGTGTGTTCGTGCTCATCACGACGCTCCCGCCGGACCAGTATGACGCGGCGGCCCTGCTCCGCGAGGTCCAAAGGACAGACCCGTGTGGAGCAACGCTTCCAGTTCCTGAAAGACCGGGCGTTGGTGGACGCGGTCTTCCTCCAGAAGCCGGAGCGGATTCAGGCGCTGGGGTACGTCATGCTGCTGGCGCTCTTGCTGTTTAGCTGTTTGGAAGGCCGGGTGCGGCAGGCGCCCGCCCCCTTCCCCACGGCTTACCGCGGGGCGGTGGAACGCCCCACCGGGCACCTCATCTTGCATCACTGCCGCGGGATCCAGGTCCTTTGGCGGGACGACACCCACCGCTACCTGGCGGTGCCCGCCGCGCATCGCCCGGCCGTGCGGGTGATCCTCCAGGCCCTCGCCTTTGCCGAGACGATTTACACGACGGCGCCGGCTCGGGCCGCCCCGTACTAAAACCCCGAGCCTCGCTGACATGACGTGCGGAAGGTAGGATGAATCTGGGTGTTTTGAGGTTACGTTTTACACGGGACAACGAGGGCGGAGGGCCAAGCCCCGAGGCGAACGAGGGTTTCACGGGTAGTAAGGGATGCAGTACCGGGTCCGACGCCGCTCCGAAAGGGGGGTCGCGATTCAGGGCCTGGCGGCGGTGTTCTATAGGCGCCAGATGGTCGCTCCATAAGGGTTCCTTTGTGGATCATGGCGTTCCGCTCACGTCACTGAGGCACATGCAGCCACCGGATACCGTACCCCGACGCACTCGGCGCTCCAGGGATCCGACTCTCCCCGCGCCCACCTACCTACGGACAACGGGCGACGGTAGCCCGTGAGCTACGGAGCGCACGGTCGCGAACAGTTCGTCGAGCACCCCCGGACACGATCGGTGGCTGGCCACCCAACAGGCTCCTAACACCTTTCGCTTGTACTCGTCCCCCCTCCGCGACCTGCAACTCGGCCAGAAGGTCGTCCTCTACGATCAGCTGCTCAATGAGCGTGTCGAAATTCTCATCGACGGTGGCCCCCGCCACAAAGACTCCGTAGCCTTTCCGTAACGCGCACACCGCGTCCGGGAACTTACGCCGTTGAGCCCGATCCGCGTCTGCTTTGGATAACCGTCCTACCCTGTGCAGTTGCTTCCAGATGTTGTTACGATCGAGTCTTAAGCTATCGCCATCCACGAGGGCCACCCACGGAATCCGGAACTGCTCGAGGTCATCCATCGCCGGACCTTTCCCGGATTTACCTTGCACACACAAGAGGGTAATCCCCACCGCTTCCAGGGGTTCGTGAAAAGTCTGCTCGTACCAAATAGGCAAGGCCGCCCACTCGGATTCGCCGTCGACCAGTAACACGACGCTACTGAAAAATAAGGTGGGCCCATTTGACCGACCGTCCCCAGCGGTCCTGCCGCTTCGTGGCGCTCACCCCCGGCAGACCCTTCTCGGCCGGCAATGCCGACACCTCGGTCGCACCGGTCGAGTCCCGACGGAGGAGAGGCACCGCGCCCAGGTCCGATGTCGGCACGACAAACGCCGAATGCGTGATCGCGAGAATCTGCGCTCCTTCCCCTCGTCAGCCCGCTGTTGAGATAGCGGGTGCGCCCCTTCCTCCTGGTGCGGAAGGTGTTGAGACTCACCTTTGGTGCTGCGCTGTTCCAGCAGCGGGTGCACATGGACCAGCGCCTGGGGGTGCAGACTGCGCTTCGGTGCGTCCAGCAGCAGCACGTGCGACGCGGGCCCATGCCACAGCGCGCTCAGATAGTCCATCTCGACCAGTCCGGAACCACTGTCGACCAGGGGCGTACTGGGCCGCTCCGTCTTAGACTGCTGCACCAAGGTAACCCGGGCGGATGGCGCGCCGCCCGAAGACAGTGTCCACGTCACGTCCAACGCCCGGTCCGTCAACGTCTGAAACGTTTGCTGGATCGCCGCAAACCGGACGCGTGACACACCATCGCCCACCCTGAGCGCTACCAGATGTGCGCCCAAGTGCCGGCTGGTGAGCGGATTTGCACAAGCGGGCCAGGTTTGGGCGTCATACGGCTCGGCTGGCGGGCTCAGCAGATCTTCGGAGATGACGATCCGGTCGGCGAGCAGACGATTCACCACGCGGAGGAGCGCGATCCCCTGGTGACTTGGTTCGAGCCGGCCCACCTGGGCGTAGAGCGCGGCGATCGCAGCGGGCCAGAGGCCGGCTCGATCACCATGGGAATCACATGCCGCGGATCATGCGGCAGGTACAGGGGAAGTAGCGATCCGGATACGTCATGGCGAGCACGCGGCTCATGACCCCCACCCCCCTGCCCGGTCCTTTGAGGCCAGCCATCGCCGCCACAGACGGGCCCATCGCCCGACGGCGAACAGCGGATCCACCACATGGGGATTGGTCGAGACGGCCGGGCGCCATCTCGTGGCTCGCTCCATCGATCCGAACCAGCGCATGGCGGGCACCGAGGCCCGCGTATTGAAAGCGGTCTCCGAGCGTCAGCGGAAGCGTGGCAAATGTGCCGCCCCGCCGTGCGAGACGGAGCGTCCGCTGGGCGCGCCGCATCTCTTCGACACAGGAGGACGGTGGCCCCCCGGCACGGGAGACGATCCACACGGGCACACGTCCATACCCGCCCTCCAGCGGCCGCCCATGTTGGCGGATCACCCAAACCAGATACGTGGGTCGGTCCATATGTTGGTTGCGCCCCAGCGTCCTCGTCGTCCTCCAGAGGCTCTGCGTCGACATCGTCAAAACCCAGCGCGAGTTGCTCGACGACGTGCTCGGGCGCCTCGCGGACGCTCAAATCGAGCTCCGCATCACCCCCTCCATCTGGCCATTCTGGCGCCGCGTCGTGGAGTCCAGCGGTCGGATTCAGCGGATCTCGACTCCGAAACGCGGCCCCACATCCCGCGCAGGTCGGCTAAGCGGGGGTGCCGCGCGGCCCACCGTCGAAGGGCTTCGCCAGGGACTCCACCGGCCGGACGCGATTTTCCGCAAGCTCTCCGAGGCAGGTAGAGGGTCCAGCCATCCGCATGCGAGAAGGTCAAAGTCCTGCGCTTGATGGTTCTCGGTGAGCCGCCCCTGCTACGATGGAACAGATGTGGAGGACGGGTCGACATGCCCCCAGGGGCTGCCGGCGTCCGAAAGACGGGGGCATGCCGGGTGAAATTGACGGAAGGGTTTACAACTCGCGAGGAGATCAAGGTCCGTGTAGAGGGGCATCTGGTGCCGATCGTCGACCTGGAACTGGATCCTCAGCATGCCGTGTACTTCGAACATCACACCATTCTGGCGAAAGATCCGAATCTCAAGATCGCGCTCCGGCCGATGCGGGGTGCGGTCCGGCGTATGCTGGCCGGCCTGCCGGTGCTGCTGACGGAGGCGAGCGGCCCCGGGCACCTCTCGCTGTCGCGCGACGGCGTCGGCGAGATCGTGGCGCTCGACCTCGACGGCGAGGAAGTGGACGTTTTAGAGCATCGGTTTTTGGCCGCCAGTGGCAGCGTGGAGTACAGCGTGCAACGGGTCCGCGGCATCAAGAACCTGCTGGGATCGGGCACGGGGTTCTTTATGGACCGCTTTAAAGGCCGCGGCCTTCTCCTCATCCACGGCTATGGAGACGTCCTTGAACGCACACTCGGCCCGGGCGAAAG
Organism: Clostridia bacterium; assembly: GCA_049964315.1. Lineage (GTDB taxonomy): Bacteria > Bacillota > Sulfobacillia > Sulfobacillales > JAIMBI01 > JAKATP01. Next base: position 4,302 of record JBMFXK010000246.1, read on the forward strand.
CGTTGACCTGGATCCGTTGGCGTGGCTCTACAAGGATGCGGGCGTGCGCATGGACACCCACCTCGTGGGCGTCACCACTGGGCTCTTCGGAGGGAGCGGCTTCGTGATGACGCGGTTCACCGGGCCCGGTCGGCTGGCGTACCAGTCCCTGGACCCGCTGGCGCCGATGGAACCCACCAAAGAATAGGGTCCGCGGCGCTGGTAGTCGTCCTGACGGCCCGCCCACCAAGGCTTTCCGTCCCAACCTCTGGCTATGGTTCCCGGCCGAGCAAGGCTCCGGAGCCGGGGGCGAGAGGTCTCAGCACGAATCAGATCACGCCGTCGTCGTGGTACGCACACTGCGCCTCGAGCAACCCGGCGATGCCTTCTGGATGATGGGGCTGCCGGCTGTTGGCCACGGCAAATGGGACCCATGTGGCGGCGGCGATGCTGAAGCCTCTCCCTACCAACGCCATGCTGGCGCCGGCCCCACCCATCGTGGCGCTCGAAGCCAACCCGGAAGTCTTCGCGAGTTACCCGCGTCGTCCCCGGATCACGTGATACTGCGTTGGGCACCGTTTGG
>JBMFXK010000247.1:0-4861 GCA_049964315.1 Clostridia bacterium
GGCGCTGGCCGATCACCTCTTCGGCCAGGGTCCGGCGCATCGGCCCACCCATGACGACCCGGCGTACGGGACCCGAATCCGGCGGGCAGGCACCCAGTGCGCCGTCGATGCTGTCGAGCAGGGAGCGGCGGGCCGTCTGTGTCTGCACGAAATGAGTGTTGACCGGTCCGCCGAAGCCGCGGCCGATCAAGGCGCCATCCTCGCCCACGGCGACGCATTCGGTCTTCGTGCCGCCGCCGTCGATGCCCAGCACCACGCTCATCGATGCGGGTAGTGGATCTGGTCGTGATAGCGGCGGAACATGGCCTCGTTGTACTCCCGACCGCCGTCCAGGTTCCCGCTGCGAAACACCGGGGCATCCACTCCCCGCGACTGGAGCCGCTCCACGGTCATGGCCATGAGTGCATGGAGCAGAAAGGTGCCCGTAATCGATGACAACGGCCCCATCGCGGTGTCCAGGCCGGGAACGGGCAGCGCCGCATCCCCAACCGGCGCGCCGTTATCGAGAACGAAGTGGGCCACTTCGGCCAGCCGGCGCCCGGACGGCGCGTGACTTTCGACTGCCGACGTGTAGGCGACCGAGGTAAGCGCGACCACGCGGGCGCCGCGCGCACGAGCCTGCTCCGCCATCTCGACCGGCACCGCATTGCGCCCGGAGGTGGAGATGACCAGGAGCAGGTCTCCCGCCCCCAGCGGCGTGTGATCAAGGATGCAGGCCGCAAGACCCGGCATCCGCTCCATGTCCGACGTGAGCAGCGGGGGGTCGGTGGCCAGGTCCATGCCGGGACTGCTGATGAGATTGACCAGCATGAGCCCGCCGGCGCGATAGAAGACATCTTGGGCCAGCAGCCCGGAGTGACTGCAGCCAAACACGAACAGACTGCCCCGCGCCGCCACCGTGTCCGCCATCGCATCCGCTATCTGTTCCATCAGCGTCTGCTGCTCGTCGGCAAGCGTCCGGATCCGGTCGGTGACAAGCGAGGCAAACGTCTCCAGCAGCAACGACTCCGCCGTCCTTTCGTCTTCGCCGTCCTTCGCTAAGCGCCGCGGTCCCGGCGAAAAGCCCGCGCCGCCTCCCGATTGCGTTCGGTGGCACCGGGCAGGTTCATGCTCGCAATCACGGAAGGCGGCATCCCACGGCTGGCCAGAAGCCGCGTCACGCGCTCCACCAGTGTCCAGGCCAGCACGGCGGCGGTAATGCCGGAGGTGGGCGCCACCGGCTGCTCCACGCCGTCAATGTGGATGGCCGCATCACCCACGACGCAGTCGTTTCGGATCACCACATCCGCCACGTCGATGACGCGCTGTCCGGACGGGTGGCGGGCGGGAACGGCAGCCCCGAAGGTAGGTGACGTGATGGCGACAACCGGAATGCCGCGCGCGCGGGCTTGCAGCGCCAGCTCGACCGGCACCGGGCGCGCGCCCGTGACGGAGGCGAGCAGGAGGACATCGCGCGGCGTCACGGTTGCCGCATCCAGTGCGTAGCCGACAAAGCCGGCCAGCTGCTCTGCTTCGGGGTCCGCAAGCGGGTGGGCCGGTTCATGAATAAGCGTGTCGCTGAGCTCAAGCCGGAAAACCAGAGGCGCCCAGGCCACCAGGCCGCCCGCGCGGTGAATGAGCTCACGCTCCAGCATGTGGCCGGTGTCATACACGAACACCTGGCCGCCGGCCTGCATGCGCTCGGCCATCAACAGCACCGCCGCCTCAATCGCGGCCGTGCCCTCGGTCAGGAGCCGCTCCGTAAGCGCGCTGACCGTGGTCCAGAACACACTGCCGGCTGCGCCGTCTCCGCCAACGTCTTTCACGTGCTTAACGTCCTTCGCCTCCCGGCAGGGTCGGGTCTTGCATCGAGCATACCGCGACGTCGGCAGGCTAGCGCGGGTCGGCCATGCTTAAAGCCGCCTGGGTGAATGACGATACTCCGCTCAGTGTCGGCCGTTTCTCACCTGGTTCTTAGGCTTGGGTATTAGTGTCTCCATAGCGGTTCCCATGTCAAAACGGCGCGACACTGCAGCACTTAGGGTCCTGAAAGGGAGGAAGTCCGGCGGTGGCAGCGGGACCGAACGCGCGCCTTCTCGCTCTTTGTTCACTAGCCGTGGGAGCCATTTACGCGGCCGGCTACGTCTACACCGAACCATCCGCCCATGGGGTGGCTTCAGCCGCCAGCGTTACCGGCGCCCGGGCCGCGCAGGGACCAGCCGCGACGGCGTCCGGCAGCTCTTCCGGTGCATCGTCTTCACCGGCAAGCAGCAGCAGTGTCCACTACAAGGACGGCACGTTCAACGGAAACGCCGCCAACGCGTACGGAACGCTTTCGGTGTCGGTCACCATAGCGGGCGGCAAGATCTCGTCTGTTCAGATTACGAGTTACAGCATGCACTACCCCCAATCGTTCATTGATCCGCAGCTGAACCAGGAAGTGGTCGCCGCGCAGACCTACAACGTGATGCTGGTCAGCGGCGCCACCGCCAGCAGCTACAACTTTTTGCAGGCCGTGTACAACGCGCTGCAAAGCGCAAGGGGGTAAGGCGATGGCCATCACCGACTCCGCGCGCCGGTCGCATCCCGGCACCTGGGCCGAGTCTTTCGCCCTCATGGGCACGGTGCTGACGATTCGCGTCGTCGGCCCCGGCAGCGCGACGGCTATGCGGGACAGCATCCTCCGGGCAGTGGCCGGAATGCGCGCCGTCGAGGCCGCCTGCACCCGTTTCGACCCGGACAGCCCGGCCAGCCAGCTGGGCCGCACGCCGGGACGATGGCTTGCGGTGCCGCCGCCTCTCTTCCATGCCCTGGCCATCGCACTGGAGGTGGCGGAGTTGACGGACGGCCGCTTCGACCCCAGCGTCGGCGCGCACCTAGAGGAGCTTGGATTCAATCGCCACTACGTGACCGGCCGCACGGTGAGCCACGGCATCTCGCCCCGCGAGCCGGTCAGCTTCCGGGACATCCAGCTGGACCCCGACGGCTACCGCGCGCGCGTCGAAAAGCCGATGGTGATAGACCTGGGAGCGGTCGCCAAAGGCCTGGCCGTGGATCTGGCCGCCCAGGAGCTGCGCGCCCATCAAGGTTTTTCGATTGACGCCGGCGGTGACATCTTCGTGTTCGGCACGGACCCGGACGGAGGGCCGTGGCGTGTCGGCATCGAGAACCCGGAAATCCCGGGTGCGCTGCTGGACGTACTGCTCCTGACCGAGGCGGCTGTGTGCACCTCCGGCCCGCTGAAGCGCCGGAGTCCTCGCGACGAGTACCTCCACCACCTGATCAGCCCTGCCAGCGGTGAGCCGGTGGATGGCCTTCTGTCCTGCACGGTCGTGGCGCCCGAGACCGTGCTGGCCGACGTGATGGCCACTGCGGCCTATCTGATGGGGCCGGATGGCGCGCTGTTGTTCATTGAAGACATGGGACTCGCAGGCCTCGTCGTCACCGAAAACCGGGATCTGCGCGAGACGAGCGCGATGGGACGGTACCGATGCTGAGCCGCCGGGAAAAGCTGAAGGTCGACGACCGCAACTCCCTACCCAACCGTTTTCGCCGGTTTGCGAAGACGCCGAAAGGCTACGCGCTGGGCGCGCTCGTGCTCCTCACCCTGCTTGGCGGTCTGGCGCCTCTCGGCCCGCGCGGCATCGCCCATGCGGCGGCGGCCGTCGCGGCAGCGGTGTTCTTCGACGCGGTCGTGGCCCGTGCGCTGAACCGGAAGATCCCGTTCTCGGTGGGCGGCGTGATTACCGGCCTTATCACCGCGGACGTCCTGAGCCCGCTGACTCCCCTCTGGGTGCTGGTGCTCACCACCTTCATGGCGCTTGGCTCCAAACATCTGCTGAAGCGGGGCCGCAAGCCGCTCTTCAATCCGGCTGCGTTCGGTCTGCTGGCCTCCATCCTGGTGTTCTCGACCGCGCAAAGCTGGTGGGCGGCGATGCCGCTGCGACCGCTGTGGGAAGTGGCGGTACTGGTCGCGGTGGGGATTTTCGTCGCCGTCCGCGCCCAGAAGTACGCCGGCATCCTCGTGTTTCTGGGGTCGTACTTCGTGCTTTTGATGGCGATGGCGGTCCTGCACCTCGGCCTGGCCTCCGCCACGCCGGCCGACGCGCTCCGCTCCCCCTTCCTCAACAGCGCCCTCTTCCTCGGCTTCTTCATGCTCACGGACCCGCCCACCTCACCCGCCACGCCACGGGGCCAGGTTCAGTTTGGTGCTCTGACGGCGGTCGTCGCGGTTGCCGCCTACGCCTTGACAGGCGGGCTGGCGTACCTCCTGATTGGCACGTTGGCCGGCAACCTGTGGACCGTGCGGCTCGCGACGGCCCGCAAACCGGCGGTGCGACCCGGTGTGGAGCGCCCCTCCTTCCCGACGCCAGCCGTGGTCGGCACCGTGGTGGCGGCATTCGTCGTCAGCGCCGCCGTGCTGGCGGTGTCGGCGGCGATTCACCGGGGACAGACGCCTTTCTCGTCACCGCTGGCAGCAGGCGGCCCAGCCAGTACCACCGCCCATGCGACGGCGCCCGTGTCGCAGGACGGCACCTGGACCGGTACGGTGACCCAGGGATTCCAAAGTGGCGCCCAGGTGCTGAACCTGTCTGGAACCTGGAACCAGCAGAAGCTCACGCTCAGCCTGACCGGGTTCAGCAACGAAGGCGAGTTTGTCATCCAGAGCGGTCAGGTGACCCTGACCACCCAGCAGGGACGGGTCTGGCAGGGTTCGATCCAGCACGGCTCCGGCAGTGTTCTCTCGGCCAATCTCGCGGCCACCGGTTCCACCCGCCGCATGGCCATCCAGATTGGTGTGCCCGCCTTCGGCAACGAGGGAACCAGCTTCACCGCCACGGTCACCGGCGTCATGCACTGAAGGAGTCAACGCGCCAATACC
>JBMFXK010000248.1:0-4836 GCA_049964315.1 Clostridia bacterium
GAGGGTGTCGTAGACCTCCCCCACCACAACCACGTGCTGCCCGGCTTCCACCACGGCGCGCACCATCGTGGCAATGGCGTGGGTGCCTGACACAAGCTGGGGCCGGACAAGCGCCTGCTCAGCCCCGAGGAGCTCGGCGTATACGGCCTCCAGCTTGTCCCGGCCCGGATCCACGTACCCGTAGCCCTCGGCCCCCACCAGGTCGTGAGTGCCGAGGCGCACCCGCGCAAACGCATTCAGGACCCGTTCCAGATTCCGAAGGCCGAGAGCCTCCGCCTTCTCCACCACCGCGAGCCGCGCCGTACCATCACCCCGGCGACGATTATAACAAGGCGCCTATAGGGTGGCGCGGGCCGCAAGAAACCGGCGGACGTCCCGGAGGCCCCGGCGGGTCAGCAACGACACCGGAATGAGGGGGTCGGCCGGAAACTGCAGCCGAAGACGGCGCACCCCTTCTGCCGCGGCGAGGGTGTCGATCTTGGTGGCGATGATGACGTAGACCGGCCGGGTCACGCCGTAATCGTGCACTTCACGGTCAAGCGGCGCCGGGTGGTATCCGGACAGGCGCCCGGCCTGAGCCGCATCCAGCAGGTGAAACACGATGTGTGCCTCCTGCAGCCGGAGCAGCGAGAGAGCCATGGCACGGCGCTGCTCGGACCGTTCCGAGATGTCCTCGCGCAGGGCCTCCGTGTCCAGCAGGCGGAGCCAGGGGCGACCCCGGCGATCCTTAACCGTAAGGGCGGGGAGGGTCTCTCCGCCTCCGCGCCAGGCTCTCAGCGAGGCCCCAAAGGTCGGGACGCGTGGTGTGGCGGGGGTCTCATGCCCCAGGAAGTCGGCCAGCGTTTCCACAAACCGGGTCTTGCCGACTCGCGGCCGGCCGACCACGACGGCGTCCTGCATCTACGCGTCCTGGTCCAGGTCCGACCACTCGAGTGTCATGAGTTCGTCGCGTGACAGGTCCCGGCGAAGCTCCATAAGCCGCACCGCCTGCACACGGATGGCCCGCTCGATGAGATTGCGGACCATTCTCCCGTTGCCTCCCGCCCCGAACTGGGCATGGTGGGTGAGATACCGGGACAGGGCCTCACGCGCCTCCGGGGTCATCCGGTACTCCCGCTGTGCAACCATCTTGTCGGCAATCAGGATCAGCTCGGCCGGCGTGTAGTTGGGGAAGGTCAGGTGGATGGGAAGGCGGGAGACGAGACCGGGATTCGCGTGCAGGAACACCCCCATCTCCTGGGGGTAACCCGCGAGGACCAGCAGGAACTCGTTTTTGTGGTCCTCCATCGCCTTGACCAGGGTGTCGATGGCTTCTTTGCCGAAGTCCTTGTCGCTGCCGCGTGCCAGAGCGTACGCTTCGTCCACGAACAGTACGCCCCCGAGTGCCCGCCGGACCGCGTCGCGGGTGCGCTGGGCGGTGTGGCCGATGTACTCCCCCACCAGGTCGGCCCGCTCCACCTCGACCATGTGGCCCTTGGGCAGGACCTCCAGCACCCGGAACAGGCGGCCTAGGATTCTCGCTACCGTGGTCTTGCCGGTGCCGGGCGCGCCCGAAAACACCATGTGCAGCGTATGGGGTTCGGCAGAGAGCTCGGCGCGCCGGCGAAGGCGCTGCACCTCTATCAGCGCCCAGATCTCGTGAACCTGGCGCTTGACACCCTGCAGACCCACCAGATGATCAAGTTCGGCCACGATGCGGTCCGCCCCGGGATTCCGCTCCTCCACCGGAATGGTCCGGCGGGAGCGTTCCTGCATCTCGGCGTTGCGCAGCCGGCGCAGCGCCTCGTCAGCCGGTATGCGGCCTGCCTCGAGCCAGTGGATGATTTCTCGCGGTGTTTCGACGGCGGCTTCTCCTGTCGCGGGCATCACGATCCCTCCCGGACCTGCTGGCATGATACGCGGTCGTTGACAGGCGGATACCCGCGAAAGACACGCGGGGGAGACAAGCCTTGGCGCCGGTGCGCATAGGCATGGATCGGCGCGGACAGGCCGCGACTACTCGGACCCAGGGAGGGACGCATGCCGCGACCGAGGGTGTTACGCTCCGAAGGATGGATTCTCCTCTCCGGGCTCGTGGTGACGGCCGCAGGCGCGGTGCTGGCGGCACCGCCGGCCGCGCATGCCAGTGCCCCGCCTACGGCCAAGCCTCTTGCGACGGCCGTTTCCCTGCACGCCCTTCCATCCCAGACCATCACGCTGCAGCCGGGTGCCACGCTCTGGGGGCTGTCCCAGCAGTATGGAGTTCCGATACCGGTCCTGCAGGCCGCCAACGGTCTCGGTACCTCCACGCTCATATACGCCGGACGGCCGTTTGAGATTCCGGGCCGTGTGTCCGTGAGCGCGGGAACGTCCCTCGGCGTCATCGCCAGTGTCGTGGGTGTGAGTATCGAGCAGCTGATGGCGTTGAACGGCCTCTCCTCCACCACTATCGATACGGGTGCAGTCCTCTACCTGCCGGCCTCCCCCGGTGCCTCGACCGCTACCGCGGTCAGTTCCGTGCTGTCCGATCTGGCCCACCTGGTGCAGTCCGAAGCGGGAAACCAGCCGTTCTTGGGGCAGGTGGCGGTGGCGGCGGTGGTGCTGAACCGCGTGAGGACGCCCGGGTTTCCGAAAACGGTTGCCGGCGTTATCTTCCAGCCCGGCCAGTTCGAGTCGGTGAGCAACGGCACCTACTACATGGCCCCCGACAGTGAGGCATACCAGGCGGCGCAAGCGGCCTTGAACGGCGAGGATCCCACAGGCGGGGCCCTCTACTACTACAACCCCTCGCTGACAACCAACCCCTGGATGAAGGATCTGCCGGTGCTGGTCACGATTGGCAGTCAGGTGTTCTGCCGGTGAAGGAATGGGTCCACGCGACGAGACGGCGGAGGACCTCGGTTTCCGGAGTGACGTCGAGATCAATCCAGCGGACGTCCCGTTCGTGCCGGAACCAGGTGAGCTGCCGTTTCGCGTACTGGCGGGTCCGGCGGATGATCAGGGGTTCGATCTCGCGGTCACCCACGAGACCTCGGGCCCACAGCGCTCCCTCCCTGTAACCCAGGGCCTGAAAGGCCGGCGCACTGGGCGGAATCCCCGTCTGCAGGTGAGCCAGCACCTCACCCAACAGTCCCGCCTCCATCTGACGGGCGGCCCGGAGGGCAATGCGCCGGGCCAGCACATCACGGCCGCGGATAAGGCCCACGCGAAGAGCCGGCCGCCAGGGGCCCGGGGTTCTCGGCAGGTGGACACCGGTGCCCAGGATCACTTCCAGCGCACGCAGCGTGCGGCGGGCGTCGCCGGGGGCGATGGCCTCGTGGCTCGGTGGATCCATCAGTCGCAGCTGGCGGCGCAGGGCGGGCAGGCCTGCCGCCTCCAGCCGCCGGGTCAAGATCGCCACGTACCGGCGATCGGTCTCGACGGGGAACGGGTAGTTGTCCACCAGGCTCCGGATGAAGAGGCCGGTTCCCCCCACCACCAGCGGGATGCGCCCGCGTGCCCGGATGCGGCGGACAGCCTCGTACCCCAACTGCTGGAACCGGGCCGCGGTAAACCGCTCGGTCGGATCGGCCACGTCGATCAGGTGGTGGGGGACGCGCGCCCGTTCGGCGGCTCCAGGCTTGGCGGTGCCAATGTCAAATCCGCGATAAACGGTCGTGGAGTCGGCCTGGATGATCTCAGCGCCGACCGCCTCCGCCCAGAGAAGGGCCAGATCGGTCTTGCCTACGGCGGTGGGGCCGAGGAGCACGAGCAGGGGCGCAGACTCAGCGACGTCCAAAGTGGCGATCCACCTGATCCAGGGTGAGCGACAGGATCACGGGCCGCCCGTGCGGACATGCGCGCGGGTTTTCGGTACGGGCCATGGCGGCCAGCAATTCCCCCATCTCCATAAACGACAGCGGACGGTTCGCCTTGACAGCCGCCTTGCAGGCCGCAGTGGCGAGGCGATGGTCCAGCGCCCACGACACCGGATGCTCGCCCGTCTCCCCGGCACTCAGCGAAGCCAGCACCTGATCGCCGAGGCGCAGGTCCGCCCCGTCAGCCAACAGGACCGGCACCTCCTGGATCAGAATGGTGCTGGCGCCAACCGAGATCCAACGGAACCCGGCTGACTGCAGGGCCTGGGCCGCCCGCTCCAAGAGGGCCTCTTCCGAAGGCGTCAGGGTGAGCCTGAGCGGCTCCAGGAGCGGCTGGCTGTATGCAGGCTCGGCAGCGCGCTGGCGCAGCTGGTCATAGAAGATGCGCTCCTGGGCGGCATGCTGGTCGATGACGTAGAGGGCTTCGGCCCCCTGGGCCAGCACGTAGCGGAGCGCCCACTGCCCCACTGGCACCAGACCGGCCAGTTCCGTATGCAGCACAGGTCCGGCCTTCGCCGCCGCCTGGCCTTCGGCGAGCCAATCTTCCTGGACCAGGCCATACGGCGGGGCGGCGCCTTCCCATGCCCTGTCAGCCGCGCCCGTCACCAGGGGAAAGGCGGGGGCCATGCGGAGCGCGTCGGCCACCGCCTGGCGCACCACACCCTGAATGGCGCGCTCGTGTGCAAATCGGACTTCCGCCTTGGTCGGATGCGCGTTCGGGTCAACATCGGCGGGGTCGAGGGTTAGGGCCACGAAGAACTGGGGATATCGGCGATCCGGTATCAGGGTGCCATACGCTTGCTCGATAGCAAACCGCAGCCCGAAATTGCGCACGAGACGGCCGTTCACGCTCAAAACCTGGGCACTTCGATTGCCCCGGGCCAGATCCGGCGGCAGAATCAGCCCGGTCACGGTAATGGCGCCGCCGAGGGCGGAGCCTTCCAGAGTGAGCGCCCGCTGGGCGCGATCCGGTCCGAATACGGCTGCCACCGCTGAGCGC
>JBMFXK010000249.1:0-4834 GCA_049964315.1 Clostridia bacterium
GCGGTGATCGTCGCCCACAGCCTCGTCGTGGACATCTGGTACATCCTGACCCGTCAGCAACCCTACGCGGACCTGGGGGTGGACTACTTTGACCGTCGCGACCAGGACCAGGTCCGCCGGCAGGCGGTCCAACGGCTCGAAACCCTGGGGTATCAGGTCACGCTGACGCCGGCGTCCTGACCGGGGGGCCGGGGCTCCGGCGCCGCCCCAAGGCCCGGGCCTGGTTCAGGGCGGTCTCGCGCCCGTCTCCCGCTAGGGTTTTTCGGAACAGGGAGCGCTCGATTTGCGTACTCGCTTGGGGTAAATGCTGAGTGAAGAACGCTTGGAGAAACTGGTTGACATTCCCTTGGCGTGTTGGAGGACTGACAAGTCGACACCCGGTCACAAAAATTGAGTAGGCTGCTAGGAGCAATCGCTGCGGACGGCTGGCGCGTGACTGCCTCGTCGCCATGGTGTTCTCCCTCTCGGGCGTGTATTCCCCGGTCCAGCCACCGGGCCACCGTCCAAGGCGACCGGGCTAGCGCGGCTCGTTGCCGCACCTCTCGTAACGGGCGCGGAGTCGCGAATGCTACGAGAGTTCCTCTACGAGCCAATTCCGCTAGGCGTAAGGCTCTCACGTCTATCGAAGTCCTCGATTTCGGAGAGACTGGTCATGTTCTATCGCGGGGCCGAGGTCGTCCACACGCGCCGCGGCCACGCGGGAGGACTGCTTAGTCGGAGCAGTCACCATTGCCCCGCCGGTGGGCGGCGGGACCCCAAACGCCAAAGGTGGGTCACCCCGTCTGACACAGCGGCCGGCTTCGGACTATGCCTGCAAGCGCCTGGGGCCAGCGATACCGGGCATTTAGCCAATCAAAACGGGGGAAGTTTCTCGGCCACCACGGTCTGCCCAGGGTCGCAGACCGCTCGTTTGCGTTCGGACTCTTTTCGGAGTCTTACCCACTGTCCTCGGGCCATACGATGTCTGCGGGGGACTCGTCAGCTTTGGACTGGAAAGTCATGTTGAGTACGTTCGGGCTCATCTTCCTCGCGGAGCTTGGGGATAAGACCCAGTTTTCAATCTGACCAAAACCCCGAGATGCTCGTCCTCCAGGCTGAGATCGCCGTGTGCCTGCGGCATGCCGGTCGGGACCTCTCCTCTGCGGCAAGTTCGGACGCGGGCGCACCCCGTTGACAGAAGGCGTCGGGTGCGACCCCGTTCTCCACGGTGGACCGGACAGGAAACACCGTGGCCGTCGCCCCGGAAGTCTGGCCAGGGGAAGCTCCAGTCCGCAACGCCCCTCACCCTGACGTCACGGAGCACCCTCCAGCACGAGATCAGCCGGCCCCGTTGCATGCCTGCCTCACACCAGGAGACACGATCCGTTGCCCGTATCCGAGAACCAACCCCTCGCCGAACCGGAGGGGCTTCCAGAGCTGGGGGATGCGTTTCTTTCCGAAACGGCTCAGCGGCGTGAGGGGATCTATGCGGACAGGTCGGACCGGCCGGGAGGTTGGGTGCGCCGGGTCGGGAAGAAAGGGGTTGTAGGAGAATGAACGTGCTGGATATGCCGGATCTGCAGGCGGTCGCCCGTTGGACCGCTGGGCGACGGACCGCCATCGGGTGGCACGCGGACGGCATGGGTCCGGTTGCGCCACGTCCCGCCGGACTTTGGCTGCCTGCGCCCGCTGGTGTCCGGGGACGATGAGCGCCGGTGGGTCAGCCTTGTCCGGAAGGCCGTCCTGGTGGAGTCGCCGGGGGCCGGCGTGCACCCGGTGGTGGCGCTGCAGGTGTATACCGATTGGCCGGCCTTCGTCGATCGCCTCTTGGCGGAACTTCCCCCGAGTGATCACCGGCGCGCCGCCGCGGCCGTGCTCGAGCCCTGGTGGGTGGAACCCCAGGGGGCCTGATCCCTCGCACGCCCCGCCGTCATGACCGAGTTCCACCCCAGCCAGTGACGCTCCCCTGATTAACCGTCCCGGCCCTCCGTGGCCGCCGGGTCTTAAGGCTCGCCGTACCCCTCTCCTCCCCGTGGCCAAGACGTAAATCCTCGCACTCTTCGTGCCCTCCAGCGGTGCCCCGGTCGGTCGGGGCGCCTTTGTATTCCGTCCGTCATTCACTTTCGGCGCGGACGGTCCGCGTCGAGACGATGGGAGTCCTGTCTCATGACACTCGATCGGGGGAATTCGCCAGCGGATACGGCACCTTGCTCGGCGAGCGCCGAAGCCGCCGGCGTTGTGGATCGCGCCTGGACGCGCGACTGGTTCGACTCCCCGAACGCCATCTTCCGGCCCGGGCTCTCGCTGTCGGTCTACGCCCGCCTCGTGTATCTGTATCTCTGCCGGCGGCCCTGCACGTTGTATACGCAACGACGGGAGCCCTGGTTTCTCCCGGCACTCGCGGAACCGACGCCGGAGCAGTGTCAGAACCTGGCGGACGTCATTCGCCCGACGGGGATCTACAGCGAGACGCGCAAGGCTCGTCGCCTGCCGATCGCGGTCGCGGTCGACCAGTTTACGAGCGAGCAGAAGGCCATCCTGGACGCCGTGCGGCACGATCCGCAGTTGCTCGTTGACGGCTTAGCCGACACCGGAAAGACGACCCTGGCCCTCGAGAGCGCCAAGGAACCCCTGAAGGCGGGCCGGCACACCCTGGTGGTGTGCTTCAATCGGTTTTTGGCTTATCAATTGCGGGATACGACGGGGGGCTGGGGACCCGATCTCCAGGTCATGACGCTGCATCAATTCCTCCGGAAATTTGTCCAAGAGTCTCCGCCGAACCCGTCGCCGGAGTTTTTCACGCGGGTCCTGCCCCATGCGGCCCAGGCCGCGTTGCTGGCGTCCGGGCCCCTGTTCGACGAGATTATCGTCGATGAAGCGCAGGACGTGTTGACCCCGGCGTATATGGATGTCTTGGATGTGGCCCTCCGGGGCGGCCTCATGCACGGCCGCTGGCGTATGTTCGGCGATTTCCACAATCAGGTGATTTACGACGAAGTTCCCGCGGACCCGCTAGCGCTTTTACCGGGTGCCTTCACGCGGATCGAGTTGCGGACCAATTGTCGCAATCCCTGGGTCGTCGCACAGCTCCTCGATCAGTGCGCCCCGTCCGGGGAGCGTTTCGCGGCCGTGCGCCGTGCCGATAACGGGCGACCGTTCCGCATCGCCGGTTACCGTGACAACCATAGGGCCGGGGCGGTGCTTCGGGCCGTCCTGGACGATGTGCTGGCGGACCTGGCCTATGCGCCTGGCGATCTCATCGTGCTCTCCCCCCACGGACGACACTCGCTCGCCCGCGAGGTACAGGGTCTGGCGGGTTCCGTGCGGGTGGAGGCCTACGATCCGGAGGGCCTCGCGGCGGGCGTCCACCCCGCCGCCGTGCGGTACGCGTCGGTGTGGGGTTACAAGGGTCTCGAGAGTCCGGTGGTGGTCCTGACGGACTTTGATGACCCCGCCACCGCGCCCGGCAATGCGTCCCTGCCCGACTTGTTTTACGCGGGGGCGAGTCGCGCCCTTGACCAAGTCATCCTGGTGTCCCAGTTTCCGCAGGGGCCGCCGTGGCTAGCCGAACGACTGACGTCTGCTTCGCGGTCCAGCGCAAGGGCGACATCTGGTTGGTGTGGGAAGGGAGATCGGTCATGTTTACGCTTACGGATCAGCGGCTCGGCCTGAGCGCGAAGGATTTAGCGCATGTTCCGGACGGCACGCATCGGACGTGGTTGGACGCGGCCCGCGGTGAGCGGACGCCACCTCCGGACGATGACGACTTCCTCGCGCTCCTGGCGCGACGCGGTGCTTTTCACGAACAGCGGTATCTTGCACGCTTGCAGGCGGCCGCCCGCACCGTACGCGAGTTCGCCGCGCCCCGATACGCGTTGGAGGCCCTCCAGGCCGCCCACGCAGAGGCCATCGCCGCGATGCGGACTGGGGTGGAGGACCTGTACCAACCGGGCCCGGGGCCGGATCACCGACGATCAGGCAGAGGCCGTCCTCGCGACGGTCACCCCTCACAACGTGCCGGAGCGCCTGGTGGTTGCCGGGGGCCTGAGCTGGCCGTGGACGCGGAACTCAAGGCCTACTTGACTCTGCCACAATGGGACACCACAAATCGCCGCTCCTAGCTACTGACTGGGAACGGTGAACCGGGCATCGCGGGTCCTGATCAAGGACGTGCTGCCCGAGGTTCCTCGGGAGGCTGACGGCATGATGACCGTGCATGACTGGCTAGACGGCCTTCTCACCGCCCCGAAGCCCGCCTCACCACCCGTGCACCGCACCGTTCATCCCGACATCCAGCACGGTCCACAAGGTGGGGGACGCGGAGGGCGAGCGGCTCTTGATCGCCGACACCCAGCTCCGACGGGGCAGCGCCTGCACAGGACGCTAGGGTACGACTCCCTCACGGAGCCAGCTCCGGAGATGTTCACAGTCTATGAACCCGAGGCCCACTCCGTGGTGTCCACGATCGTGGGGTCAGTCTACGGCGGATCCACCCGCCAGCGCGTCAGCCGCTCCTGGAGCGTCCGGATCCCGGCTTCCATTCTCAGTTGCTGGTGGCGAAAGCCGCGGACCTGCCCTTCCCACCGGGCCGGATTATACGTGACCACCACCCGGCCAGGGTGGCCGTACACCATGCCGTCCTCGGTGTACGCCAGCAGATCCGGCCACCGGCCGGGGTCCACCGGCGTATAGGCGGTCCGGGCCACCGCCAGCAGGTCTTGGTGGTGGCTGGGCACCAGCGTGCTCACCACCGACCCCGCCCGCTCCCACACCGGCGTCATATGCGCCTGGCTGACATTGCCCTTGTCGAAGACCACCGTGATGCGGTCGTCCGTGAGGGTGGCGAGCTGGGTAT
>JBMFXK010000250.1:0-4821 GCA_049964315.1 Clostridia bacterium
CGGTCACGCCAACAAAGCCGTCAGCTAGAAGACGCTCGGCCACGCCCTTTAGGGTGGCGGCATCCGGCTCCTTGGCCGGAATGCCCCGGCTCACCTTCTCCGCGGTCTCCTCGCGGACCAGGCCGGTGGGTCCGTCCGCGTCGCGGTCAATGCCCTCGTCCCGGCTTTCCATCACATGCAGCGCCTGCAGCGCGGCCGTGTTGAGCCACAGAGTGTGGTGGTCCCGCGCCCAGAAGGAAACCGGACGCGATCCGCTCACCGCATCCAGCAGGCGCCGGTGCGGGGCTTCAGTCCAATAGTTCTGATTCCAGCCGCTGGCGCGAATCCAGGGCAGATCGGGGTGGGCGGCGATAAACTCGGACAGGGCCTTCAACACCTCGTCCAGGCGCGCCTCGGGCCGCACCAGGAGCAGTTCCGCGTCCTCGGCGAGATGGTCGAGATGGACGTGGCTGTCCCAAAATCCGGGCACAGCGTAGGCGCCGTGCAGGCTCACCCGCTCCGCTCCGGGGTACGCCATCGGCACATCTCGCACCTCGATCAGCCGGCCGGTCTCATCCACCACCACCTGACGTGCCCAGTGATTGGGACCGACCAGGAAGTATCCGTCTTCCAGTACCCGTTCCATCGTGATGGCTCCTTACAAAAAGGACCTGCCTCGCGGCAGGTCCGGAACGTCTAGAACGTCGGCGTAAACCAGATGCCGAGGCCGACCACCACCATCGCCGCGCCCAACAGGGCGTAGAACGACGTGACCCGAATCCATCCTTCACCCGGCGTGTGACGCTCAATCAGCATAATAAACATGATGGCGGCCCCGACCACGATCAGAAGCGTAGCAAAGGTGAGGAGCAGCGACATGCTCCCGATCGGGCCTACTCCGAGTTTCATCCAGCGAATCCCTCCGTACTGCGCGGTTGAACGGGGAAACCCCTTGGACTGTTGGACAATCCGCTGGCCCTAGAATACCGGACGCTCGCGATAAACGCCAAACACCGGCTTCATCGCGTCCGCAATCTCCCCCTCGCTGGCGCCCGCCCGGACCGCCTCGACGATGGGATACATGAGGTTGTCGTGCCCCGCGGCCGTGTCTGTCACCGCCTGCAGGGCCTGAGCCACACGAGCCGCATCGCGCCCGCTGCGGAACGCCTTCAGCCTTTCCACCTGCTCCTGCTCCACGGCCGGGTCGATGTGCAGGATGGGAATCCGCTCCCCTTCATCTTCCACGAACGCGTTCACGCCCACCTGAATCTGCTGGTGGCGCTCTAGCTCCTGCTGGTAACGATAGGAGGCCTCGGCAATCTCGCGCTGGAAGAAGCCGTTGTCAATGCCCTTCAGCACCCCGCCCATTTCGTCAATCTGCTGGAAGTAGTGCTCGGCCTCTTCCTCCAGCCGATCGGTCAGGCTTTCGATGAAGTAGCTGCCGCCCAGAGGATCGACCGTGTTGGCCACGCCCGTCTCGTAGGCCAGGATCTGCTGGGTGCGCAGTGCCACCTTCACCGCCTTCTCGGTCGGCAGCGACAGCACCTCGTCCATGGAATTGGTGTGCAGCGACTGTGTCCCGCCCAGCACCGCGGCCATCGCCTCGATGGCCGTCCGGACGATGTTGTTCTCAGGCTGCTGCGCCGTGAGCGAGCACCCGGCCGTCTGGGTGTGAAACCGGAGCGTCCACGACCGGGGATTTTTTGCTCCATACCGCTCGCGGAGGTGCCGGGCCCAGATCCGCCGGGCTGCCCGGAACTTGGCAATCTCTTCAAAGAAGTCGATGTGAGAGTTGAAAAAGAACGAGAGCTGGGGGGCAAAGTCATCCACATCCAGGCCTGCCTTGATGCCGGCTTCCACATAGGCAAACCCGTCCGCGAGGGTAAAAGCCAGTTCCTGGGCGGCGCTGGATCCGGCCTCGCGGATGTGGTAGCCGCTCACTGAAATGGAGTTCCACTTGGGAACGTGGCGGGCCGCGAAGGCCATCATGTCCACGATGAGGCGCATGGCGGGCTCCGGGGGGTAAATCCACTCTTTCTGCGCGATGTACTCCTTCAGGATGTCCGCCTGCAGGGTGCCGCGGAGCGCCGACCAGGAGACGTGCTGGCGCTCGGCCGCCACCAGATACATGGCCCAGATGATGGCGGCGGGCCCGTTGATGGTCATGGACGTCGACACCTGATCCAGCGGGATGCCGGCAAAGAGCGCCTCCATGTCGGCCATCGTATCAATGGCCACACCCTCCCGGCCCACTTCGCCCAGACTCTTCGGGTGGTCCGAGTCATAGCCCATCAGCGTCGGCATGTCGAACGCCACCGACAGCCCCGTCTGGCCATTGTCCAGCAGATAGCGGAAGCGCTGGTTGGTCTCCCGGGCCGTCCCGAAACCGGCAAACTGGCGCATGGTCCAGAGGCGCCCCCGGTACATGTCGGCATGGATCCCGCGCGTGTACGGGTACTGGCCAGGCTCCGCCACGTCGCGCGCGAAGTCGGCTTGCGCGCGCGCGCTCGGACCGTAGGACTCCTCGATGGGGAGGCCGGAGATGGTGCGAAACTCCCGTTCGCCCAGATACGGGTCCTGCCCCGAGACATCGCGCATCTTCATCTGCGCCATGGCGCGCCTCCTCCGTATCAGTGAGCCGATCCAGCCGCTCAAACCTTCCCCACTAATAACAAATGCGGATGCCGGCGGCAAGGAACGTCCGTCCCTGACGGTATCATGATTCTGGCAAGACATGGGGAGGGATGGCCATGCCGCGTCGTGTGCCGCCGTACGGTCCCGTCATCCGTTACCTCCGGGACATGGCCGGCCTCAGCGAGGCCGAGCTGGGCGCCCGGATCGGCGAGACCGACTACTATGTCGGGTATCTCGAAAACGGCTACCGCAGCCCCCGGCCGCACCAGGTGGAACGTCTGGCGCGTGCGTTTTCCTGGGAGGTGTTTGAACTTGCGCTGGTGGCCGATGTCGCCATCCCCTATCCGGACTGGCCGCGGCTCGAAGATCTCGACGGATGGCGCACACTCGCCCGCCAGTGGTCCGCGATCGTTGATGCGATCAGCCGCTACGCCCTGGCCCGCGACCTTCTCGCCCATCCCGACTGGCAGGCGGCGCTGGACCCCGAGTTGCCCGGCCGTGCGCGCGAGTATGGCCTGGTCGCGTGCTACGACTGGATCCGCGCGCGGTGGGCGCCTTATGCGCCCGACTCCTCGCGCCTCACCGCACCCAGCGGACCCGAGTCGATCGGGCAGGCCCTCGCAGCTGGGGGAAGCCGGGGGCCGGCGATGGCGGAACCGGACTTCCTCCG
Source organism: Clostridia bacterium (assembly GCA_049964315.1). Taxonomy (GTDB): domain Bacteria; phylum Bacillota; class Sulfobacillia; order Sulfobacillales; family JAIMBI01; genus JAKATP01. The sequence continues at coordinate 3,284 of JBMFXK010000250.1, forward strand.
CGGGCTTACCGACGCCGAACGCGCCACGGTCGAGACGGTGGCGCGGAGCCTGCGCCAGCAGCGATCCGACCATCCCCCCGACGGCTAGCCGCCCCGAATCTTCCGGCGCGCTATCTCGTCCGGTCGCGCGTATAGATGCGGTGAATGCTCTGGTACAGCTGCAGCCGCTCTTCCACCAGCGTGAGAGCAAGGCGGTTAGTGGCCATCTTGCGGGCATCCGACTCGCGAAACAGCGTCAGCAGGAAGTCGTAAATCGATTCGACGCGGTGCCGCGCCCGCTCGGGCGAGAAACCCTCCAGCTCATCGGCCACCTGCAGGAGACCGCCCGCATTGGTGATAAAGTCGGGGGCGTACAGGATGCCGCGCTCCCGCAGGCGGTCACCCATCGTCTCGTCGGCCAGCTGGTTGTTGGCCGATCCCGCTACGATCGCACAGCGCAGCCGTTCGACGGAATCGGGATTGATGACCTGGCCCAGGGCACAGGGCACGAACACGTCGCACTCCGTGTCGATGACCGACCAGGGATCGAGCGGCTCGACCCCGAACTCGGCCGTCACGGTCCCGACGGCCTGGGGATCAATGTCGGCCACCATCACTTCGGCGCCGAGCCGGACCGCACGCTGCACCACACGCCGGCCCACCTTGCCCAGCCCCTGGACCACGATGCGGCGCCCTTCAAGCGTCTCCTGTCCGAATCGGTGCACGAGTCCGGCCCGGATGGCCTGGGTGACGCCGAGCGCGGTCAGTTCCCCCGTGTCTCCCGATCCGCCGTACGCTTGCGGCAGGCCCACGAGATAATCGGTCTCGCGATGGGCGTGCACGAAGTCTTCGCCCTGAGTGCCCATATCCTCGCCCGTCACAAAGCGCCCGTTCAACGTCTCCAGAAACCGTCCGAAGGCCCTGAACAACGCTTCGGTCTTATCAGTGGCGGGGTTGCCGATGATGACGGCCTTGCCGCCGCCGTGATCTAGCCCGGCCGCGGCCGACTTGTACGTCATCCCCTCCGAAAGGCGCAGGACGTCTTCGATGGCGGCGTCCTCGCTGCTGTACGGCCACATGCGGCATCCGCCCAGCGCCGGTCCGAGCGTGGTGTCATGGATGGCGATGATGGCACGCAGCCCGGTAGCCTTGTCAAAGTTGAAGATCAACTGCTCGTGCCCGTGCCGACGCATGGCCTCGAATATTTCCATCGCTCATCCCCGCCGCGGCAGGGAGTCACCTCCGCCAGGTGGTCCGATTTGGCGCGACGGCACGTGAGCCCGCGCGCTCCCATTATACCTGTCCGGCTGCCCGCGTCCCGTTCCGCCCGGCTCCGGGCGGAGGACCACGAGCGGCGTGCGCTCCGCGCCCTGCCCCATAGGGTTGTCAGCCAGGAGCGCCCGAACATCGGCCTCCTTAACCCCGGGCGACAGCGCCAGCACCTCACTGCCGATGTCGTTCACGTCCACCACGGCCACACCGATCCGAAGGCGTCGCGAGAGCCGCCGGCATAGCTCCTCTCCCTGGAGCGGCGCCAGCACGACATATCGATCATAGGG
>JBMFXK010000251.1:0-4803 GCA_049964315.1 Clostridia bacterium
GGTGTGGAAGAGGCCCTGTTCTTTCAGGTACCACTCCACCAGCGCCACGTGCTCGTCGGAGCGCCCGGTCAGCCGGAGATACCGGAGCGTCTCGTTGTCGGCCGGGAAGTAGCCGACGGTGGCGCCGTACTCCGGGGCCATATTGGCGACCGTGGCCCGGTCGGCGAGACTCATGTGGGAGATTCCGGGCCCGTAGAACTCCACGAACTTGCCCACCACGCCATGCTTGCGCAGCATCTCCGTCACCGTGAGCGCCAGGTCGGTGGCCGTCGCCCCTTCCGGCAACTCCCCGGTCAGCTTGAACCCCACCACCTCCGGGGTCAGGAAGTACAGGGGCTGGCCCAGCATGGCCGCCTCGGCCTCGATGCCGCCCACGCCCCAGCCCAGCACGGCCAGTCCGTTGATCATGGTGGTGTGGGAGTCGGTGCCGACCAGGCTGTCCGGCAGCACCACATTGCCCTGCCGCATGACGACCGAGGCCAGGTACTCCAGGTTGACCTGGTGCACGATCCCGGTGGCCGGCGGGACGATACGCAGGTTGTCGAATGATTGCTGGGCCCAGTGCAGGAACCGGTATCGCTCCTGGTTGCGCTCAAACTCGCGCCGCATGTTCGCCTCCAGCGCGAAGGCGGAGCCAAACATATCGACCTGGACCGAGTGGTCGACAACCAGATCCACCGGAATCAGCGGGTTAATCCGGCGGGGATCGCCACCCCGCTCGGCCACGGCGTCCCGCATCGCGGCGAGGTCCACGATGGCCGGCACGCCGGTGAGGTCCTGCAGCACCACGCGCGAGGGCTTGAACGGCACTTCGTGGGCCGGCGCGCTGCGGCCGCTCCAGGAGGCCAGGTGCCTCACATCGTCTTCGGTGACCGTGTGCCCGTCCACATTCCGGACCAGCGCCTCCAGCAGGATCTTGAGGCTCATGGGCAGGCGGTCTACAGCACCGAGCTGCTCTAGCGCCGCCAGCCGATAGTAGGTGAGGGATTCTCCCCGAAAAGCCTGCACGGTGCGGGCTCCGAATGGATTCGACTCCATCGCCAACGCTATCGCCACCAATCTTCGCAGAAGTTTCTATAGCCAATTGTGACACGCCGCCCCGTCAAAGTCAGGACCCGCCATTCTGCCCGGCGCAACCTCAGGTTGCGGGCGACGCAAGTACTGCGGCCAGGACCGGCCATTTAGAGAAGACGGGCCATCACCAGGTCGTCGTGGTACCGGCCGTCCTGAAAGACAGAACTCCGCCGCCGCCCCTCCACCTCAAAGCCAAACCGTTCGTAGAGCCGGCGCGCGGGCACATTCTCCTCGTACACGTTCAGTTCGATGCGCGTGACCAGGTTGGTGCCGCGAGCCCACGTCAAGAGTGCGGAGAGCAGCGCTGTGCCCACGCCCTGCCCTCGGCAATCGCGCGCCACCGACATGCCAAACGCCACCGCGTGCCGGAGCGCCCGGCGGGAACTGCCGTGGGCGTTCAGCATCCCCACCAGCCTGCCATCCGCGTCGAACGCCAGCAGGAAGACGGCGTTGGCCTGGGTCTGGTGCCGCTCGATGAACGCCTCCTCCTCTTTCACCGAGAGGGCAAACTCGTCGGGCGCGACCGGGATGTAGAGGCCCGGCTCGGCGAAGAGGGCATGCGCCAGCGCCAGCATGGCGGCCGCATCCCGCTTCTCGGCCTGGCGGACCACCCAGGTGTGCCTATCGCCCATGGCGATCGCCTCCCCTTCTGAGCTTGAACCATTCTCCGACAGCATCCCATGGCAGGGTCCCCGGGGGCAATCGCTGGTCAAATGCGGGGGGCTGGAGTATGACAGTAGCGAATGTGTACCGGTTTGGTAGGGATTGCCGTTGCCGTTGGGAGGAGGGCAGGAAGAAGCCAATGTCATTCCGCACGCGCCACTGGCGCCACGTCATCCTCATCGGGCTTCTCGTCATCACGGGCCTCGGCCTTTTCCTCACCGGGTGGCGTACGGCGCTGGGCTCGCTCTTGCCGGCCGACCAGCTCGTGCATGAGTGGGGCGGCGTCCTGTACACGGTCGCCCTGATTGGCTGGTCCGCCCGCTTCTTTCCCTGGCCCGGGCCGGTCCGCCATGCGCCCCCCTATACACGCTGGGCGTTCTTCTTCCTGCTGATGCTGGGCGTCACCGGAATCGGCCTTCTGGTTGGTCCCTCCTGGACGCGATCCATCGCCACCGTCGGTCATGCAGCCTTCTCCGCCGGCTTCGTGATCTGGGCGGGGTGGCATCTGGTGCGCGCCTGGCCGGTGAAGAAGCCGGCCCCGCAAGAGCGCCCGGCCACGTCCTGGCAGCGCCAGCTGGTGACGCGGCGCCGCTTTCTCCGCTGGGGCGGTGCGGCGGTGGTGACCGTTCCCGCCGTGCTGGCGCTGCCCACGATGAGCCGCATGGTCATCGGGCGCACGCTGGGGAGAGTGGGCGGTGCCGGTCAGAACGAGAGCGCGCTGCCGGGATTCGTACCCTACACGGTCGTCAACAGCTATCCCAATATTCCCGAAGACCAGTGGCGGCTCACGCTGCTGGGCGGAACGACCAAGAAGCAGTGGACGTTTGCCGAATGGAACGCGCTGCCCAAGGTCCACTTCACGTATACGTTCCATTGCGTGACGGGCTGGGCCGTGCCGAACGTGGCCGTGACCGGCGTCAACCTCGAGCACTTCCTGCTGCAGAACGGCTGGGACCCCACCCGCCATCCCTGGGTGCTGTTTTACTCGGGCGACGGCGTGTACACCGAATCTATGAGTGCGGAGCAGATCCACAAGTTCCAGCCCGTGATGGCGTCGACCATGGAGGGCCGGCCGCTGCCGCGGAGCCAGGGCTATCCGGTGCGCCTCTTGGTGCCCAACATGTACGGCTACAAGTCCATCAAGTGGCTGATTGGCATCCGTCTCGCCAATCAAGACCAGATGGGCTACTGGGAGGTCCGCGGCTATCCCGAGAACGCCTACCTGGGCTCATATCTGGGCGGCTTCTAGGCGCTTCTAACGCAGGTCGCCGCTCCAGCGCGGCACCCGGCCGCCCACGCCGCCGGGCTCCCAGAGAGAAACCGAAGCCCCTGGGGCCACCGGCGGAGATCCCGCCGGCAGGACCGCGAACCCATCGGCCTGGACAAATGCGGTGACCACATCGGCGCCGCGCGGCAGGTCCGCGGCGGCGGTCTCGTTGCCGACCCGCACCGGCACGTAGCGCGTCTCCCGGCTCGCTTTGGCATAGCCATCCTGCAGCCGCGTCCGGGTCCACCGCTCCACCGGCACCCCGCCATGCCAGGCGGCCCAGAATCGGTTCACCACCCGGAGCCATGACAACACCACGGCGCCGGGATTTCCGGACAGCGCCGCCACCGGTGTGCCTTCGACCAGACCGCCCGCCATAGCCCGGCCGGGGTGCATGGATACACCCCAGAACAGGCGCTGGCCGCAGCCTTTCAGCGCCTCCGGCATGAAGTCAAAGTCACCCACCGAAACGCCGCCGCTCACCACCACCAAACTGGCTTCCTCGGCCGCGCGGCGAAGCGCGCTCTCGACGGCGGGCAGGGAATCTCCGACCCGGCGCGAGGCGACGACCTGCCCGCCCCACTCCTCCACCAATGCCGCCAGCAGCGTGCCGTTGGAGGCGTAGATGTGGGCCGGAGCCAGGCTCCGCCCCGTCCACTCCAGTTCGTCTCCGGTCTGGAGGATGGCCACCCGGGGCCGCGCACGCACGGCCACCCGCGCGATGCCGAGGGACGCGAGCAAGGAGACATGGTACGGGGAAAGGCGCGTGCCCGGCCGCGCCACGCTGGCACGCCACGCCACCTCGTGACCCCGCTTCATGACGTTCCGACCCTGAAATCCGGCCATATCAATGTGGAGCACGCCCCCGTCGACCCGGCACGCCTCCTGTTCGATAACCGTGTCGGCACCTTCGGGAATCGGGGCTCCCGTGAAGATGCGGACAGCCGTGCCCGGCTTCAGTGGATCCGGCTGGTGGCCGGCGCGGGCCACGCCCGACACGGGCAGGACGGGCCAGGGACTCTCGAAACGGACGGCATAGCCGTCCATGGCCGAACGGTCAAACGGGGGAAGTGCGATGGGGCTCAAGATCTCCTCGGCCAGCGTCCTCCCGAGAGCCCGCGAGATGTCGACGCGCTCCTCACCCAGCGGCGGAGCCGCCTCCAGCAGTCGGCCGGCCGCGGCATCAGGGTCGAGCAGCAGCTTATCCATGCGCGACCTCACTTAAGGGCGCCGAGAGGAGGAAACGGCGCTCGAAAATCCAGGCCGCCGCCCGGGATGCCCCCTCCGGCATCGGAGTGGTCAGATGCCGCGCGGCCAGCGGCGGCAGATGGCCTACCGAGCCCACGATGGGCGCGGCATGCTCCGGCCAGCGGTCGCCTCCCAGGACGATCTTCGGGGTGGGCCAGTGCCGTCCCCCTTCCACTACGAGCCACATCCCGCGCGCCAGCCGTTTGACCGCGTCCGGGTCTGGTGCCCCCTCCCGGAACAGGCCATCCGGGCCGGCCAGCCACGCCGCCTCCGCGCCCGCCAATCGGAGCTTCCCGCTGTCACCGCCCGGGTGGGACTGGATGGCGTGATGCGTGAGCTTCACCGCGGTAACCGACTCTCCTTCTGCCGCAAGGCGGCTGATGAGGTGAGACAACAGCACCGTCTTGCCGACACCGCTGTATCCCACAATCTGAAGCCAGCGCCCGTGCCGTTGCCTCTCGTATGCCGACAGCTCATCCGGCGTATTCACGTGCGCCATGCGTGCTTCCAGGGCCGCGGGCAGGTCGATGACGCGACACGGCACCCGGGCC
>JBMFXK010000252.1:0-4801 GCA_049964315.1 Clostridia bacterium
GAGCAGAGCGACGCCTCACCGAAGGCGCGGAACCGGGCTTCACGCACGGCCTGGCCGAATATGTGGCCCAGGAGGAGTTAGGCCGCAGCCACGGCTTCTGGGTCAGTCACGACACACGCTTCATCGCCTACGAGGAGGCGGACGAGCGTCACATCCCGACGTTTCCCATCGTCCATTACGAGGACGAGCGTCCGTGGACGGAAACCCCGCGCTACCCCATGGCGGGAGAGGCGAACGCGAAAGTGCGTCTGGGAGTGATGCCGCTGGAAGGCGGTGCGACCCGATATCTCGACTGGGACGACGACTCCTATCTGGTGAAGGTGGTCTTCAGTCCCGACAACCTTATGGCCTATGCCTTGTTGAGCCGTGATCACCGCCATCTCCGGTGGACCCTGTACGACCCGGTGGCTGGATCCTCCCACGCACTGTGCGAGGAGCATTCCGACCACTGGGTGAACGTGGGATCGGTGCACCAGTTTCTCGACGACGGAAGTTTTCTCACCTCGTCGGAGGAGGATGGCTACCGGCACCTCTACATCTGGAGGGACGGCAAGCCGCGACAGGTGACGCATGGGGAGTTTGTAGTGACGGAGCTGGCCGCGGTGGACGAGGTGGCCGGCATGGCGTACATCGTCGCCACGCGGGAGAGTCCGCTCGAGCGCCATCTCTATCGAGTGCCCCTGGCCGGTGGCGAGCCCGTCCGCGTCACGGAGGAGCACGGCATTCATGTGGTGGCTGTTTCGACCCAGAACGGGCTGTTCCTGGACCAGCATCAGAACCGGGAACATGCGACGCACTCGGTGCTCAGGCGTCTCGCCGACGGGACTGAGGTGGAACGGATTCACGCGCCCGAGGTGGGCACTGCGGCCGCGCTTGGCGTAGCCGTTCCGGAACTGGTGCAATTTCCGGCTGACGACGGTACGACCCTATACGGCGCCATCTACCGGCCTGAGGGACCGGGCCCGCATCCGGTCATCGTCAGCGTATACGGCGGCCCCCACGCGCAGACCGTTCTGGACGCCTTCGGCCTCACGGCAGACCTGGAGGCCCAGTATCTGGCGCAGCACGGCTACCTGGTCTTCAAGATGGACAACCGGGGCATGGCGAACCGGGGTGTGGCGTTCGAACGTCCCATATTCCGCTCCTTCGGAACGGTGGAGGTGCGGGATCAGGTCACGGGGGTGCGCTGGCTGGGGGCTTCTCACAATGCTGATCTGAGCCGCGTTGGCGTATACGGGTGGAGCTACGGGGGATTCATGACGCTCATGCTGCTGGAAAAGGCGCCTGAGTTGTTCCGTGCCGGTGTGTCCGGTGCGCCGGTGACGGACTACCGGTTTTATGACACCGCCTACACCGAGCGGTACATGGAGACGCCGGCCACGAATCCGGAAGGCTATGATGAGGGCTCAGCCCTTACCCACGTGGAGGGGCTGTCGGGCAATCTCCTCATCATCCATGGGCTCATCGATGAGAACGTGCACTTCCGCAATACGGCCCGGCTTTTGTTAAAGCTCGCCGAGGCGGACAAGCCCTACGAGCTGATGCTGCTGCCGTCGTCCCGTCACGGTCCCCGCGGGCGCACCATCCGCCTTCAGGTGGCCAGGCGCCGGACGGAGTACCTGATGGCTCACGTCTGATCCCGCCCGCACAGAGAGGGACGCCCCGCTTCACTTGACGGGGCGTCCATCCTCGCGCAGGGGACGATCAGTCGATGACGACAGGATCGCGGGAAAGCCCCGACAGGATGCGCGCCGGGCCCTCCGTGACGACCGCGATGTCCTCGATCCGCACCCCGAACCGACCCGGGAGGTAGATGCCGGGCTCGATCGAGAAAGACATGCCAGGCTCCAGGATGGTCTCGTCGCCTTCCATCATGAAGGGCGGCTCGTGCACCGAGACCCCGATGCCGTGGCCGGTGCGGTGCACGAATTGCTCGCCGTATCCCGCGTCCTGGATGACCTTGCGGGCCGCACGATCGACGGCGGACGCCGGGTTGCCGGCCACCGCGGCCTCTTCGCCCGCCTTACGGGCCTCCCACACGATCTGATGGATGCGGATAAAGTCCGGATCCGGACGCCCCACGTACACCGGACGGGTGAGGTCTGAACAGTAGCCCTGGATCCGGCAGCCGATGTCGAACCACAAAGGACCCTCGGTCACTGGCGTTTCATTGGGGTGATGGTGGGGAGCGGCGGTATTGGGGCCGAAGGCCACCCCCTGAAAGCTCAGGCCGTCGCTGCCGAGGCTTCGGAAGCTGTCCAGCATGACGTCGTACAGCTCCCGCTCGGTAATCCCGCGACGGATGGCGGCGACGCCACGGCGGAACGTTTCGTCAGCTGCGTCGGAGGCCCGCTGCAGCCGCGCCACTTCCTCCGCGTCTTTCACCATGCGGAGGGGACGCATGACTCGGCTGGCCAGGCCGACCGCGTCGGGCCGAAGCACGCGCTGGATGGCGCGGACGTGATCGTGGCGTGCAGCATCTGACACCAGCACGGAACCGCCGCGGCTGCTGCCGACGGATGTCTCCCAGGCCTTTTCGAGCGCGCGATCGGCTCCATCAGCATCTTGGAAGTCGTACACGGAGACCGGACCGCCATCCAGCAGCTCGTGCACTTCGTGGGCGTTCACGCCTGGCACGACCATGGCCGAGCCCCGATCACCGACCAGCAGAAAGCAGACCCGCTCATCGGCCATCGGAGTATAGCCTCCGAGGGCATAGAGGACGTCATCGCCAGCGGCCAGCAAGACAGCACGCACCTGCTCCCCCTCGGATCGGGACCGGATGCGCGCGAGACGGGATTCACTTACCATAATCAGGGTCTCCTTCGTTCGACTGCGTTCAACGTTTTCCCGCCCCGCGGTTCACTCGGGAACGATCACGGGTTCGGGTGAGAGCTCTGACAGGATCTCGGCCGCACCGTCCGTCACCACGGCGATATCTTCGATCCGGACACCAAAGCGGCCCGGAAGATAGATTCCGGGCTCGATCGAGAAGGACATCCCGGGCTCCAGGATGGTCTCGTCCCCTTCCATCATGAATGGGGCCTCGTGGCCCGCAACCCCAATCCCGTGCCCTGTCCGGTGTACGAAGTACTCGCCGTACCCGGCCTTTTCGATGACGGAGCGGGCGGCGCGGTCTACGACGGAGGCCGGATTTCCCGCGCGGGCTGCTTCTTCGCCGGCCTGGCGAGCCTCCCACACAATCTGGTGAATCTCGAGGTAGAACGGGTCTGGGGTTCCTCGATAGGCCATTCGGGTGAGGTCGGAGCAGTAACCACGCTTCCGGCAGCCGAGATCGAGCCACATCGACCCCGTGCCGATGACGGTATCATCAGGACGGTGATGGGGGGCGGCAGAGTTCGGGCCGAAGGCAATCAGCTGAGAGCTGGGCCCGTCGCTGCCCAGGCGCCGGAAACTCTGCAGCATCGCATCATGCACCTGGCGTTCGGTTACCCCGGCCGCGATGGCGGCCACGCCGGCCTTGAAGGTCTCGTCGGCGGCGTGCGACGATCTGCGCAGGAGCTCTATTTCCTCAGCATCCTTGACCATTCGCAGCGGCCGCATCACGCGGCTGGCCAGGTCAATCTCGTCCGGCGCGACCGCGCGCTCCACCGCCACCACGTGGTCGTGACGTGCGGCATCGGATATCAGCAGACGGCCTCCGGCGGCCGATCCGGTGGCGGTCTCCAGTGCCTGCTGAAGCGCCGAAGCGGGACCGGCGTCATCGGCGTAGTCAAAGAGGGTCACCGGCATGCCGGCCAGATGGAGGTCGGCATCGTGGGCGTTGACGCCCGGGACCACGAGCGCAGCGCGGTCGGCACCAATTACGAGAAAACAGCAGCGTTCGTCGCCGGGCGGCGTGTAGCCAAGCGTATACAGGATATCGTCACCGGGAGACAGCAGTACCGCCCGGGCACCCGCGCGAAGGACGCGGTCCTGGACCCGGTTAAGACGCGAATCGGTGGCCATATTGGAGTGTCTCCTTTTACAGGCGAAGGCGTTGGAAAGTCCGTTCCGACCTTCGCCGTCGACGGGACGGGTTCCTGTCTGGAACGGGCCGCAGGAGTGGCGGCGGGCGTTCGGACATGATACGGTCCGTGGAAAGCGAGCGGGGAGGTGGCCCGACGAACGCGCTGATGCGCCGGCGCTGGTTGCTCTACGGGCTGCTGCTCCTCAACGTGATTGTCAATGCGCTGGTCCCGCTGATGTTTCTCCTGTCGGCTTTCTTCTTGGTCTTCATGTCGTTCCGGACCGAGTTTCGCCCGCTCTTTCGGCTTTACGGCATCGCCATCCTGGCCGGGGGTCTTCTGACCCTGGTGGTGGGCGCCGTGATCCACCACGGGTTCCATCCCTGACTCACGGCGCGATGCGGCCGCGGTAGCGCGGGAAAGCCGTTACCTCCCGGATGTTGGCCGCCCGCAGCCATTGCTTCGTCACCCGTTCGAGCCCGATGGCAAACCCACCATGCGGGGGCATGCCGTGGCGGAAGGCCTCGAGATAAGGCGCGAACGGCGCCGGGTCCATCCCTCGGTCCTGCATGACCTGCCGGTAGTCGGCCTCACGATGCAGCCGCTGGCCCCCGGTGACGATTTCCAGCCCGCGAAACAAGATGTCGAATCCTCGTGAGTATCCCGGATGCTCGGGGTCGGGATGTGTGTAGAACGGCCGCTCCGCCTGAGGATAGCCGATGACGACCAAAAAGTCCGATGCGTACCGGCCAAGCGCCCACTCGCCGAGGTACCGCTCGCCAGCCGGAGTGAGGTCGGCCGGATCTTCAGGCCGGCGGATGCCTGCCTGCTCC
>JBMFXK010000253.1:0-4782 GCA_049964315.1 Clostridia bacterium
TGACCCGACTTCTCATCGTCCAGCACGCGATGGTGGGCGGGATACTGAAAGCCTATCCGGACGGGGTCTCCCGCGTCATCCACGTCCACCGAACGAAAGAGGGCAGCTGTCAGCTGACTCCTCTTCTTGAGGCGGTGCACCACGTCCTCGAACCGGCCCGACGCCATCCCCCTCTCGCGTCCGCGAACAGGAGCGGGATCCGATGCAGGTTCCGGCGCAGGCGAGACAGGCGCCGCCGGCGGTTCATGACGGACCGGGGAAGGCTCCGCTGAAGCGAATTGCCGGGTCGGCTCGGCCGCCAGCGCCAGCATGGCCTTCATGAGTCCCAGCTCGATCACAAGGCGGGGCGAAAACACCGAGCGCAGTCGGGCTTCCGCCTCCGCAAGTTCCTGCAGCGCTTGGAACCAGGCGTCTGCGCCTCGGACGGCAGACGCGGGATGGACGCGAAGGCGGACGGCCCGGAAATCGCCCAGAGCGGCCTCGCCGAGCGTCTCCCGCACCCAGAGATCGCGCAGCCGCTCAGCCGTGTCGCGAAGCAGGTACCGGGGATCCCGCCCGGCGGCGTAAGCCTGGTCAGTGGCGTCGAGCACCCGGCCCGGGTCCCCCGCCAGGATGGCATCCACCAGGGCGCCCAGATGGCTTTCATCCAGCGCTCCCAGCATGTCAGCCACACTCTCTTCGGTCACCGGTCCGGCGGCGAGGCATTGATCCAGCATCGACTGCGCATCCCGAAGCCCGCCCTCGCTTGCCTGTGCGATCCGCAAAAGCGCGCTCTCATCGGCCGCGACGCCTTCCCTATCAACTATCGCGCGAAGGTTGTCACGGATGACGGGTGCGGGAATGCGACCGAAATCATAGCGCTGACAGCGGGAGAGCACGGTGATGGGAAGCCGGTGGGGTTCGGTGGTGGCAAAGATGAAGAGAACGTGCGGCGGCGGCTCTTCCAGCGTCTTCAAAAACGCGTTGAAGGCTGCGTCGGTCAGCATGTGTACCTCATCGATGATGTAGGCTTTCATGCGTCCCTGCGCCGGCAGGTGCCATACCCGCTCCCGCAGCTGACGCACCTCGTCAATGCCACGGTTGGAAGCACCATCAATCTCCATGATGTCGAGATGCGTCCCCTGCTCGGCGGCCATGCAGGACGCGCAGGTACCGCAGGGCTCGCCGCCTTCCGGCTGCTCACAGGTGGCCGCCTGGGCCAGGATCCGCGCCACCGACGTCTTTCCGGTTCCGCGCGGCCCGCAGAGCAGGTAGGCGTGGGTCAAGGCGCCCTGGCGGACGGCTTCTTTCAAGATGCGGACGGGGACATCCTGACCGACGACGTCGCGAAACCGCCGCGGCCGGTAGGTGCGATAAAGCGCCTGACGCATTTTGCCCCCGCCTTTTAACAAGCCTTAAGACCGTCGATTGGCCCCATGATACCGAGCCCGCGCGGCCACTGTCGAGCAGGCTCAGAGCCGCACCGACCAGGAGTATCCGCGGCACTACGCCAGCTCCGCTTACCGCTGCTCCCTTCCGGGCCTGACGGGGTTCACGGGTGTCGCACGCACGGGTCCCGATCGATGCGGCTCTGAGCCCAAAATGGCTGGCGGAGGGAGAGGGATTCGAACCCTCGAGACAGTTGCCCATCAACACGCTTTCCAGGCGTGCGCCTTAGTCCTCTCGGCCATCCCTCCGAAACCTGGCGGAGAGAGAGGGATTCGAACCCTCGAGACGAGTATGACCCGCCTACCCGATTTCGAGTCGGGCTCCTTCGTCCGCTCGGACATCTCTCCACCCAGTAATATACACCGGCCGTCAACGCCGGTGCGCTTGAAAAAACTGTCGCAGCAGGCTCTCGGCAGGTTCCCGCTCCACACCGCCGGAAACGATGACGCGATGGTTCAGCCGCGGGTCATCGGCAATGCGAAACGCACTCACGACGGCGCCGGCGCGTTCGTCAGGGGCCGCAAACACGAGCCGGCTGACGCGCGCCAGAACCAGCGCCCCTGCACACATCGCGCATGGCTCCAGGGTGACATACAGAGTCGTGCCGGCAAGCCTCCAGCGTTCAAGAGTCCGTGATGCCGCTCGCAGCACCAGCATCTCCGCGTGGGCGGTGGGGTCATGGTCGCTTTCGCGGCGATTATGATCGCGTGCGATGATGCGTCCCTGGGCATCCGCCAACACGGCGCCCACGGGCACCTCGCCGGCCTCCAGAGCCGCACGTGCCTCTGCCAGCGCCTCGTTCATCAGGGCCGCGTCCCACATCTGCCGCCGTCCTTCATTCGAGCAACATATCGTAACGCGGGCGGGATGCCCAAGTCGAGAAGCGCGCCGTGAGGGTCCAGCGCCGACGCGCGCTATTTTTCGCCCGGGACGACACCCGGGTGCCGGGCGATGTACTCCCGGGCCCGATAATAGGTCAGCGCCGAGAACAGGTGAGGAATGGCACCTGTTTCGATGAGCCGGCCGTAGTCGTCCCAGTCCATGGCAATCTGTTCAAGATCTTCCGTGCGATCGGGGCGCGGCGGCCCGTCCAGTACGGCCCCGACCATGAGAAAGCTCGCGACGCTGTTGGAGGCCACAGCGGGATTCGGCCAGAAGCGGCCCAAGGGGATGGGCTCGGATGCCGATCGGTAACCGGTTTCCTCCCGCACCTCACGCGCAATGGCGTGGGCGGCCACTTCCCCGGCCTCAACCATTCCGCCCGGAATCTCGAGTACAAAGTCGCCAAGAGCATGGCGATACTGCCGCACGAGAACAATCTCCCGCTTGCCCGTCAGCACGACGGCGTTGACCCAGTCCGTATATTCCTGGACGAAGTAGTTGAACTCGTCCCCATTGGGCAGTCGCACCCGGTCACGCCGCGTGCGGGAGTATGGCCAGTTGTCGACCACGACCTGGCTGTCCAGCACGGTCCACTTTTCCATCGCCACTTAGTCTAGCCGCCTGCCCGCCACTCCGCACCGTCGGGGTAACGATACCGCTCCAGGCTGTCGTGCTTGAGCTCGGCACTGTAGCCCGGTGCTGCCGGCGCCTGGTAATGCCCGGCCCGCACCGTGACCGGATGAACGAAGTGCTCATGCAGGTGCTCGACGTATTCGAGGGCGCGATTTTCAAGCGACCCGCTCACCGCTATATAGTCCACCATCGCGAGGTGCTGGACATACTCCGGCAGTCCGACCCCACCCGCGTGCGGGCACACCGGGATTCCCGCTTGGGCGGCCATGAGCAGCACCGCCAGAACCTCGCCCGGGCCGGCCAGGCGGCAGGCGTCAACCTGGCAGAATCCGATCGACCTGTCCTGCAGCAGCTGCTTGAACACGATTCGATTCTGGGTGTGCTCCCCGGCGGCCAACTTGACCGGAGCCACTGCGGCAGCGATGGCGGCGTAGCCGCGGACGTCGTCAGGGCTGGTGGGTTCTTCCACCCACCAGAGATCGTGCACGGACAGTTCTCGGATCCGTTCAATGGCTTCGGGCACTTCCCAGATCTGATTCGCGTCCACCATGAGTCGCCGCTCAGGACCTATGGCCTCACGCACCAACGCGACCCGACGCCGATCCTGCTCGACATCGCGGCCTACTTTGAGCTTGAAGTGGGTCCAGCCTTCCGCAACCGCCACCTTCACCCGTCGACGTATCTCGTCGTCGGGATAGCCGTACCACCCCACGGACGTGGTGTAAGCCGGATACCCCCGCTCCATCAGGTCGCGTTCGCGTGCAGCCCGGGACGCGAAGCCCCGTTCCAGCATTGCCTCGGCCTCATCGCGGGACAGAAAGTCGGTCAGGTACCGGAAGTCGACCAGCCCCGCCATCTCGCGCGGACTCAGGTCCGTCAGCAGCTTCCAGAGCGGCTTCGCAAGTGACTTCGCCCATAAATCGTAGAGCGCGTTCAGGACAGCGGCGGCCGCCAGGTGGATGACGCCTTTTTCGGGGCCCAGCCACCGCATCTGACTTTCGTTGGTCAGTCGCAGCTGGGTAGCCGCCATGTCATGGGTGAGGTCGTCCAGACTCTGGCCGACCACGATCCGGGCCAGGGAGCGGATGGCCGCCACGCAGATCTCGTTGCCGCGCCCGATGGTAAAGGTGAAACCATGACCCTCACGGCCCATCGGGTCATCCGTCTCCAGCACCACGTACGCCAGCGAATAATCCGGATCGATGTTCACGGCGTCGGATCCAGCGCCGGAGCGCGAGGTGGGAAACCGGACATCCTCCACTCGAAACCCTGTGACGCGCATGCGAACCTCCCTCGGTAACCTGCAGCAGTTATGACGATGGCGCCACGAGCATGGCGTCGAGCGCGTGCGGTCAGTACACGGGGCGTCCGGTGTGTCCGGACAGGGCCGCCTCCCACGGCGCCACCGGGGGCAGGTGGGCAAACTCCTCGGGCACCTGGATGTCGATGAAGAGCGGCAGGTCCCCGTCGTGCACCCGGGATAGGGCCAGGCGCAGGCCGGACAGATCATGGACACGGGCGGCCGCCAGCCCGAAGCCCTCCGCGACCCGGACGGCGTCCACCGGCCCAAGGTCCACTCCGAAATAGCGGCGATCCAGGTAGAAATGCTGGAGCGCCTTGATCCAGCCGAGGGACCCGTTGGACAGGTGCAGGATAGCGATGGGCACGCGCAGACGCGCCACGGTGTCCAGTTCACCGCAGGCCATTCCAAAACTGCCATCCGTGGTGAGGGCGATGATGGGCCGTCCGGGGTCGGCCATATAGGCGCCGACCGCGGCCGGCACCGAAAAGCCCATCGCGCCATGGCCGCGGGGAAGAACCACGTCGCGCGAGCGGCCC
>JBMFXK010000254.1:0-4762 GCA_049964315.1 Clostridia bacterium
CTTGACCACGGCCTCCAGCACGTCCACGCCGCCTGCCGCCGCGGCTGCCACGGCGATGGCATTCAGAGCGGACTGCCGCGCGGCCGCGTATCCCTGCTCCACGCTCAGGTCGGCCCCCAGTTTCCCCGGGGTGGGAATCGTTCCGTTGACGAAGGGCAGCTGGCCCGACGTCCAGACCAGATTCCCATCCCGTCGTGCCGGTATGTACGCGGCCACCGCGCCAGGCGGCGGCGGCAACTCCACTCCCAAATCCCGCAACCGTTCACTTGGTGTCGGCACTCGGCCCACCTCCGCACATCTCCCAAATCCGCCTAGAGCCTATCATGGCCATTTTCGAAGGGTCAACCGCGAAAGCCCGTCCCCCCGCCTGAATAACGTGGGACGGGGGGCGACTGATGAGCGGATGGGTGGATGTCCTCTCCATGCTGGCCATACCGGTTCTGCTCGGCGTAATTCCGCTCTACGGCTGGATTCGGGGTGTCAACGTCTACGAGACGTTTGTCGAAGGCGCCGAAGAAGGCTTCAAGATGGCGATCCTGATGCTGCCGTACATCGTCGGCATCCTGGTCGCACTCAGCATTTTTGAGGCGTCCGGAGCCATGTCCGCCGTCACCGATGCCCTGGCCGCTCCCCTCCACTGGCTGGGAGTGCCGGCTCCGGTGGTGCCGCTGATGCTCGTACGTCCCCTCTCGGGCGGAGCCGCTCTTGGAATGACCGCCGATATCCTGCACCGCTACGGCCCCGACTCCCTGGTCGGGCGGGTGGCCTCCACCCTGCAATCCAGCACCGATACGACGTTCTACGTGGTGACGCTTTATTTCGGTTCGGTGGGGGTGCGCCGGATTCGCCATGCCCTCTGGATTGCTCTCCTTGGCGATGTGGCCGGGTTCGTGGCGGTGGTCATGTTGGGTCATGCCCTGTGGGGTTAGCGCCGACAGGCGGGCGTCTTAGTCCGCGCCAGAGGCGGTCCGCCGTCAGCGCCACCACCATGGCCGCGCCGGTGGCGAGAGCGGTGGGGCCCACGATGACGGTCGGATGCGTCGAGCCGGCCGCCACGCGCAAGGCGATGACGGTCGCCGGCACCAGGTTGAGGACCGCGGTGTTGGCGGCGAGAAACGTGATCATGGCATCGGAGGCCGTCTCCGGGTCGTGGTTGAGCCGGGCCAGGTCCTGCATGGCTTTTAGGCCGAAGGGGGTAGCGGCGGAGCCCATCCCGAGAATGTTGGACACGAGATTCATACTGATGTTGCCGAGGGCCGGGTCGTCCCGTGGAATGCTGGGAAACAGGCGTCGAAGCAGCGGAGCCAGGGCGCGCGCGATCCCCGCCAGCAGGCCTGACTTTTCCGCCACCCGAGCCATACCGAGCCACAGGGTCATAATCCCGATGAAGCCGAAGGCCACCTCTACGCCTTTGCCGGCCGCGGAGATGGCGGCCCGGGTGACCTCGGGCGTATTGTGATGGAGCCCGCTCACCAAAAGCCCGCCCACGATCAGCAGAACCCAGACCGCGTTGACCACCGCAATCACCCCGGCCAAGCTTATGCCGGTCGATCAGCGGTCACGTCTCGGCAAAGGCTCCCTGCAGCCAGTCGGCAATCTCATTCTCGGTCTGCACGCCGCTTCGCGCCGCCGTCTGCCCGTGCCAGCGCAGGACGGTCAGCGGAACCTCTCCCACCGACGGTGCGTCGGGCGGTGCCGCAGCCTGTGTTACGTCAAACACCAGCAGGGGGCCGTCTGTCCCCACCCGCTCCAGGACGCGCATGAGGTGGCGAAGCTGAATGGGAGAATGGGGGCAGGTAGGCGAAGTGTAAAGCGCGACCGCCGCACCATTCGCGTTGTGCCGCATCCGGCGGCCGGGCATAGACAGTAGATAGGCCGACTGCATGAGGCTCACGAACTCGTATCCCCGCGGCCACCCGGCCATTATAAGCGCCGGGCGTTTGGCACCTCCCGGCCGGAGGCTCAGCTCGACCGAGGCGCCCGGGCTCAGGGGGGTCGGCAGGACCGCGAGCGTGACGGCCGGCGTAAGGTCCGCCCAGTCGCGAAGCGTGGCGAGCTCCGGAGCGTCGTCGTCGCCCGGTGTGACCGACAGATCGATGCGGACCTCGCTTTGGAACAGACCTGCCATGGCACGCAGCGTGCGCCGCTGCCGGCGGCTAAACGGCACGGGAAGACGCGCGCATGCGGTAACGCGCCCAGCCCACCATACCCCCGGATAGACAGTAGACGTCCTGGAATCCCCGGCGGCGGAGCTGATGATAGATCTGGATCTCCCGATACGAACTTCGACAAACCAGCACGATGCGTTGGTCCGGCTTCCAGACCCGGCTCATCTGCGGAATACGGACCTGCGGGACGGAAACGGCAGGCGCGATGTGGGCGACCCGGAACTCGTCGGCGAGACGTATGTCGGCGACCACCATCGGCACCCCGTCCCGGATCCACGCCTCCAGACGATCGGGCCGCACCCACGCCACCCGGATCCAGGGACGCACCTGCCACGCCACCACACCGGCCAGCAGCACGGCCAAAATCCAGTCCAGCCGGGTCCCTCCCGGGTCAAGTGTAGCGAACTTTGGGTGTCCCTGCCGCCGAGTCGGGCGCCGGCCAGCTGAGGCGGTTGCGGGTCGCCGTGAACTCCCGACCCAGCTGGTCCAGGCGCTCCCCCAGCTGCTGGGCATCCTCCTCTTCCATCAGGATGGCCAGCAGGCGTCCCTCGAGGCTGCCGCGGCGTCTCTCCAGGTGGCGCAAGATCACGTCGAGCTCGCCGATGACCTGGCGGAACAGGTCGATCTTCTCGTGCAGGAGCCACAGGACGTGCTCCTCCACGGTCTCCACCGTGACCAGATTGAAGATGTGCACCGTGTTCTGCTGACCGATGCGATGCAGGCGGCCGATCCGCTGCTCGATGCGCATGGGGTTCCAGGGCAGGTCGTAGTTAATCAGGTGATGGCACCACTGCAGGTTCAGCCCCTGCCCGCCCGCCTCCGTGGACACGAGCACCTGGCCGCCGTCGCGAAACCAGGCAAGGCGGCGGTCACGCTCGCGCACCGGCAGTCCCCCGTGAAAGGCCCGACTTTCCACTCCCGCCTTGGCCAGCCGTTCCACCAGCCGCTCCTGGGTCGCCCGGAACTCCGTAAACACCACCACCTGTTCGCCCAGGGAACGGATGAGTTCCACCGTGGTGCGGGCCTTGGACGGCTGCGCGATTTGCTGCAGCTCACCCAAAAAGATGTCCTTGTCCGGTCCGAGCCAGTCGGCCTGCAGGAGCGTGGACCGGATGGCGTCGGGGCTGGAACACAGCTCACGCTGTAACGTCAGCACAGGCAGGATGCTCACCTCCTGCCTGACGCGGGTGCGGTACTCAAACCGAAGCCGCGCCGAGAGGTGATCGTAGAGAGTCCGCTCCTCGGGGGAGAGTCTGAGCGGGCACAGGGTCACTTCGCGGGCTGGCCACTGATCCCCCACCTCATGGCGCTGATGGCGCACCATCACCCGGCTCAGCAGGTCGCGAAGCTCCGCGGCGTTCTTCGGTGTCCGCTTGTCCAGGATGAACTGGCGGTAGAAGCGGAGATAGGAGCCAAACAAGCCAGGCTTGACCAGGTTCACCAGCTGGTACAGTTCAGTGAGTTGATTTTCCATCGGCGTGGCCGTCAGCAAGATGAGGTGCCGAGCCTTCAGCGATGCCACGAGCTCGTGATTCTGCGTGCGAGCGTTCTTCAGCCGATGCGCCTCGTCAACCACCACGAGACCGAATGAGACTCGCTCGAGGGCGTCACGAAACGGGGAGCGTTTGGCCGCGTCGATGGACTGGATGAACGCATCCCCGCGCGCACGGGGCGTCGTCAGCAGCCGCCATCCAAACTTCTCATCCCATTCGCGCTGCCACTGGCCCACGAGACCCGCCGGGGTCAGGATGAGGGTAGGTCCCTCCAGGCCCCGCGCCAGCAGTTCGGCGCGGATGAGACCGGCCTCAATGGTCTTGCCAAGGCCCACTTCGTCGGCCAGGATGGCCGACCCGTCCAGTTCCCCCACCACGCGCCGCAGGGTGGCCACCTGGTGCGGGTAGAGACGGAGTCCGGCCCGCTCTCGCTCGCGGATAAAGGCCGCGGCGCTCAGCCCGTCCAGCCGCACCGCCTCGGCCCTCTCGTCCCCCGGTGTACCCCAGGCGCTCCATGCCCTCGCGTCCCTCGTGTCCCTCACTGAAGGCTCCTCCTCTCTGACGTGACAGGCAGCCGCGGTGGCTCGGCACGTTCATCCCGGGGATCCGGTGTGATGCGGCGCAGCTCCGCCAGGGACGGCAGGCCGCCGGTGCCGAGCGCACGGTCCAGGTCCACGGGATGCTCACGGACAAACGCCCGCACCGGGCCCTCCAGCACGCTGCGTACGGTGAACTGAGTCGGGCCCCCGTCAAGCTCTTCGGCCCGGATGGGCCAACTCACCCGCGCATCAGGCACCGCCCGTGCGCTGTACACCGCAGCCATGGTCCGCTTGGGCCCGTTCTGCAGGTAGTCGATGTAGACGCGGGGTCCGCGGTCTTTCACACGACGGACGACGGTAGACTCCTCCGGCAGCGTGAGGTTGACCACCCGCGCGATGCGTTCCACCGCATCCTCCACCCGATGCGGGTCAGCCAGTTGGATCGGCAAGAACAGGTGCAGCCCCTCGGCGCCTGAGGTCTTCAGCGCGACCGGCAGGCGGAGCTGATCGAGAACGTGCAGCGTCACCCGCGCCACGTGTACCACTTCCTTCCACCCCGCTG
>JBMFXK010000255.1:0-4753 GCA_049964315.1 Clostridia bacterium
CCGGACCCGCCTGGTCTGCCGGCAGTGCGGGTACGTGATGTATCAGAACATCCGCGTGGGCGCGAGTGTCCTCATTGACATGGGGCAGCAGACGGTGGTGCTCACCCGCCGCTCCATCAACCCGGGGTTTGACTACTGGGTCCTGCCCGGAGGCTATGCGGAACGCGGGGAGACCGTCGCCGATGCGGCGCGGCGCGAAGCCCGGGAGGAAACGGGTCTTGAGGTGCAGCTGGCGGACGTCCTGGGCGTGTACTCCTACGCCCACTCCTCGGTAGCGGTCGTCGTGTACCTGGCACGGCCGGACGGCGGCCGTCTGCTCCCGTCCAGCGACGAGTGCTTTGAGATTCGCGCCTTCCGGCCCGACGACATTCCGTGGGATCGGATTGCATTCTGGAGCAGCCGTGACGCGCTGCACGATTACTACGCCCGTTTTGGCGGCACCTGATGCCCAAATTCCGCCACCGGAAGGTGAAGCGCGAACACGCGGTGCTCGAGGCCATCGAGCCCGGCCTCACCCTCCTGGCCGAGTCCGACGTGGTGAACGCCATCATTCCGGGCCCGATCCGTCGAAAGCGCGGAGGCGCCACGGGCTGGTCGGTGCAGTACGAAACGGCGACCGGCGTGAAATTCCTCGCGCGCTCTGTCGGCGCCGTGCAGGAAGTGTTTGTCGTATCACCCGACCCGAAATCCGTGATCCGTTTCGCGGAGACATCCGGCCTGGTACCCGCCCTCAGGACTGATGCGGCTCCACCTCAAGCCCGAACGTCGCCGCCAGCTCCCGGAAAGGATCCAGGTAGTCGACACTGACCTGATAGAATTCCGGACTTTCGGGCGCTACCCAACCCTCGTAGCGCGCCTCGCTGGCACTCATGAACTCGTGAAAGCGACGCGGCGTCTCTGGGTCGAGTCCGCCATGTACACGCACCCGCAAGGTTTCTCCTCCTCCTGCTGCTTCCTGGCGTCTGGCACCATCACCGATGACTGACCCTGCGGCCCTAGAGTCCGTCGCGTCACCCAGCCCCATGCACGCTCTGAGAAAGAGTCACGAGCCACCGCTCTCCCTCATCCCGTCAGTTCTGGCGCTATATGGTAATCTCAGGACAGGCTTTCGGTCCCTCCCGACTGTTCCCGGCGTCAGCTGGTGCTTGCGGCCGCCCAACCGTGCAGACCGCCTCGTTAGAGGCTCGCCAAGAGTCCAAGGAGGTCCTCGGTATGCCTGATCCGCATCCCCGCGTCCCCGTCACCCTCTCTGTGAACGGTGAACTGCACTCCGAACGTCTCTCCCCGACCCTCCTGCTCACCGACTATCTCCGCGATCACCTTCGCCTGACCGGCACCCATGTCGGGTGCGATACCAGCCAGTGCGGCGCCTGCACGGTACTCGTCGACGGACTGACGGTGAAGGCCTGCACCGTCTTGGCCGTAAGCCTCGACGGCGCCCGCGTCGAAACCGTCGAAAGTCTGTCCGGCGCCTCCGGCCTGCACCCGGTCCAGTCGGCGTTCCGAAACCGCCACGCGCTGCAGTGCGGCTTCTGTACGCCCGGCGTGATGATGACGGCGGTGGGGCTGCTGCGCGAGAACCCTCACCCGTCTGCAGCCGAGATACGCGAAGGTCTAGATGGTGTCATATGTCGCTGCACCGGCTACGAGAACATCGTCCAGGCCATTTCGGAAGCGGCCGCGGCGCCTGCCGCAGGGGAGGCGATCTGACATGGCAATCGTGGGACAGTCGATTCCGCGTCGCGAGGACGCCCGCCTCATCACCGGCCGCGGCCACTACACGGCGGACGTGAGCCTCCCCGGACAGCTTCATGCTGTCATGCTGAGAAGCCCGCACGCCCATGCTCGCCTCCGGGCGGTGAAGACGGATGCGGCCCGTGCCCATCCTGGGGTGCAGGCCGTGTACGTCGGCGCCGATCTGACTGGGCGCGTGGGCTCCATTCCCACGGCGTAGCTGCCGCCGGGGTCCGACCTGGCCGTGACCGACCACCCGGCTCTCGCGGTCGACACGGTCCGCTACGTCGGCGACGCGGTCGCCATGGTGGTGGCGGATTCGGTCGAAGCGGCGCGGCAGGCCCGCAACCTGATCGAGGTGGATTACGAGGTCCTGCCGGCGGTGGTGTCGGTCACCGACGCGGTGCTCGATGACGCGCCGCGCGTCCACGCCACCCTGCCCGACAACGTCGCATTGCATTGGAAGGCCGGCAACGAGGTGGACGATGCCTTCCGGGACGCCGAAGTGGTGGTGCACCGGACCATTGTCCAGCAGCGCCTCATTCCAAACCCGATGGAACCACGGGCGGCCGTGGCGGAGTACGACCCGGCGTCCGAATCGCTCACGCTCTGGGCCACAAGCCAGAACCCCCACATCCACCGCCTGCTCGTGTCGAGCCTGCTCGGCCTGTCCGAACACCGGGTCCGCGTCATCGCCCGCGATGTCGGTGGCGGATTCGGCAGCAAGATCGCCTGCTATCCGGACGAGGTCCTGGTGGCGTTTGCGGCCCGGGAGCTCAGCCGGCCGGTCAAGTGGGTGGAGGAGCGGCGGGAGCACTTTCTCATCACCACGCACGGCCGCGACCACGTGCAGGAAGTGGACCTGGCCGGACGGCGCGACGGCACCATCACCGCCATCCGGGTGAAGGCGCTGGCCAACATGGGTGCCTACCTGTCCACGGCGGCGCCCGGCGTGCCCACCATCCTGTTCGGCCTCATCGTGAACGGCGCTTACCATATCCCCAGCGCCGCCGTCGAGGTGATCGGACTATACACCAACACCACGCCGGTCGATGCGTATCGCGGCGCCGGCCGCCCGGAGGCAACGTTCCTCATCGAGCGCATGGTGGACGCGTTCGCTCGTGAGATCGACATGGACCCGATCGCGGTGCGGCAGAAGAACCTGATCCGGGAGGAGCAGTTCCCCTACACCAACGCGTTTGGCATCACCTATGACTCGGGCCGGTATCACCTCGCGCTGGAGCATGCGTTGAACACACTCGATCTGGCCCGCTTCCGCGCAGAACAGGCTGAAGCGCGCCGGGCGGGCCGGCTCCTGGGGCTCGGGGTCACCACCTATGTCGAGATGTGCGGGCTGGGGCCGTCCGAGGTGGCCGGGGCCGTGGGATTCCAGGGCGGCCTCTGGGAGCACGCCCTGGTCCGGGTGCTGCCCACGGGCAAGGTCATGGTCATGACCGGCACGTCGCCCCACGGTCAGGGCGAGGAGACGACCTTTGCCCAGGTGGTCGCGGACCGTCTCGGCTGTCCCATCGAGGACGTCGAAATTATCCACGGCGACACCGACCAGGTCTCCATGGGGTGGGGCACGTATGGTTCCCGCTCTACCGCGGTCGGCGGCGGCGCCCTGTCGGTCGCCCTTGATCGCGTGGTGGACAAGGCGAGCCGCATTGCCGCCCACGCTCTGGAAGCTTCCCTGGAGGACCTGCAGTTCGACGGCGGACGCTTCTCGGTCCGCGGCGTCCCCGACCGCGCCCTGACCTTCCCGGAAGTGGCGCTGAAGGCGCACCTGGCCTGGAGCATGCCGGCTGGCGTGGAGCCCGGGTTGGAAGCCCAGGCCTCGTACAACCCCACCAACTTCACGTACCCCTTCGGGACCCACGTCGCGGTGGTGGAAGTGGACCCGGAGACGGGCCAGGTGGACCTCAAACGGTATCTGGCGGTGGATGATTGCGGGCCGCGCATCAACCCGATGATTGTGGAGGGGCAGGTGCGCGGGGGCATCGTGCAGGGCATCGGCCAGGCGCTGTGGGAAGGGGCTGTCTACGATCAGTCGGGACAGCTCATCACCGGATCGCTCATGGACTACGCCGTGCCGAAGGCCCGCTTTCTGCCGTCCATCGAGACTGCGTTCACCGAAACCCCCGCTCCGCACAACCCGCTTGGGGTGAAGGGGGTCGGTGAGACGGGCACCATCGCCGCGACCCCGACCGTGGTCAACGCGGTCCTGGACGCGCTGGAACCGCTGGGGATCCGCGATCTGGACATGCCGCTCACGCCCGAACGCGTCTGGCGCGCCGTGCGCGAGCATTCCGAGAAGGGGGGACGACCCGCATGAGCCTCACCGCTTTCGAGTACAGCCGCCCGTCGAGCCTGCGGGAGGCGCTGGCCGAACTGGCCGAATATCCGGGCGCCCGCCCTCTCGCCGGCGGGATGAGTCTCCTGCCGCTCGTGAAGATGGAACTCGCGGAGCCCTCCCGACTGGTCGACCTGAGCCGGATCGAGGAGCTTTCCGGTATCGAGGATGTCGGCGACAGCATCCGGATCGGTGCCATGACCCGGCATTACATGGTGGCCCGGCACCCGCTGGTGACCGAACACGTCCCGCTCCTGGCCCGAACGGCCTCCCATATCGGCGATCCGCAGGTCCGCCATCGCGGCACCATCGGGGGGAGTCTCGCCCACGCCGACCCTGCGGCCGACTTCCCCGCCGCCGTGCTGGCCGCCGACGCGGTGATCGAGGCCGCGTCGACGGCCGGCACCCGAGACATCCCGGCCCCCGAGTTCTTTCTCGGGCCGCTCGCCACCGTGCTGGCAGCCGACGAGGTGGTGGTCGCCGTGCGGGTGCCCAAGCAAGGCGCCCGGCGGCAGCATTACGCGAAGGTGCCCCACCCCGCGTCCGGCTATGCCGTGGTGGGGGTGGCGGTCTCTCTCGACTGCACGGGGGAGATGGTGCGGGGAGCACGCATCGCCGTGACCGGCGTTGCCGGCGCTGCATTCCGCGCCCTGCGGGCTGAAACAG
>JBMFXK010000256.1:0-4752 GCA_049964315.1 Clostridia bacterium
GGATGCGTCCAGGGGAGGGCGGCCACCGAACCAAGACATTCTGCATAGGAGCAGGCGCCTGAAGGTGGCCGGGGGCATAGGCAACAAGTCCGTGGGGCTTGATTAGCCAATTGGCGACGCAGCTATTGCCACTGGCGTGGAGCTCAGGCACCACCAGGACCGGGGGACTATGAATCTCTATGATCGGCAGCACCGGTCGGGTGACTGAGGCTGGCCGGATCCCCCTCGGAAGACGTCGCGTCAGCACAACCATTGCATTGACCACCCATCCCGCCCCAACAACGGTCAGCAGAGTGGACAGCCGCGGCTTGCGTTGAAGGACAACCAACCCCCAGAGAATGCATGCGCTTCCGAGGATGAGGTTAAAGTCCCCCACGAAAACCTCTCCCCCTGGAAGTCTAGCTGAACACCATGGAACGTGGGGTCCCAGTGCCTCGCTACAGTGACCCAGGTGCGGTCTCATGCAGACGCGTGATCGCCTGGCCGCCAGCAGGCAGTCGGTACCACCAAAGCTGACCGTCCGCAATCGTGAGGTCCACCGCGGTGGGAGGAAGAATCGCGGGCGGGACGGACTGCCACCCGCTCTGGCCAGCGGGCAGAACATACCACGCGGTCGCGCCGGTCGATCCGGGTACGCTGCCTAAGAGCTCGCCGTTGGGCAGCAGCAGGAGGTTGGTGTACGGCGAGTCGGCGCCGCTGGCGGTTCCAGGGGGGCTCGGAACCGCGACGTTTTGCCACGTCCGGCCACCATCTGAGGACAGCTGAACTGGATACGGGGCGCCGCTGTCCACTAGGAGAGCGTCACCATTTAGCAATGCGGACAGCTGCAGCGCGGAGATGTTGACGTCCTCGCTTGCCGCCGTGACCCACTGGTGCTGGCGGTTCTGGCGCCACACCAGCTGGACCTCCGGGGTCCCCATCCCCTCGTATGCGCCGGGACCCGGTCCCAGCATCAGACAGGCTCCGGCGGCAGGACACGGAGGACTCCCTACCGACCAGGTTTGGCCGCCGTTGGCCGTCTCCTCCGCGATCGTGGTACTGCCCTTCGACCACAGTGCGAACACGACGCTGCCCGCGGTACGGAAACCGACGAAGTCGCCGTACGTCATAGCGGAGGGTACGGGAAGCGTCCGCCACGTCGCTCCTCCGTCGGTCGACACAAACGGGCTCGCAAATGCCGGCGGTGCGGAACCATACTGCGCGGCATAGGTGGATACCGTAATGAAACGACTCAAGGGAAAAGCCGCGACGCCACGGACGCTGCCCACCACCCCGGGAGCTACCATGGGATAGCCCTGGCTGGCGGCCAGCGTCGCGACTCCATTTAAGGAGACAGAGTGCAACGCTCCCGGTGGTCCTGCCAGGAACGATCCGGACGGGCCTGCCACTAGGACCTGACTCCTATCCGGAGACACCCAAATGCCGCTTGGGGCGGCGCTCTGGCGCACGGGAGCGGCGTCCAATGCGCTCCACTGGATTCCCTCCATCACGCGAAACCGAGTAGGGGCCAACGTCACCAAGCTATCAAACTTCTGTTTGCCGGCGGATATCTTGTAGTCGCCGGTCTTGCCTCGCAGGAACATGTACGACAGCGACAGGGTGACATTTCCCGCGCGGGTCGGGCCGGTGCCCACATAGGCCGGGACCCTGAAGGTTCCCGAGAGGCGCCCAGTCAAGCTTTGACGGATCGAGGCCACAGTCGTGCCGTCCGGCCCCCACACAAGGTTGTAGCCGAACGGCTGTCCGATAACGCTCGTGAGGGGCGCCCACCCCGTCACCCGAACCAATGCGCCGGCGGCAGCCGCGGGCGGTGAAAGCGACAGGTAGGCGGAGACGGGAGCCCTAGGGACAGACCCCGTCACCGTGAACGTGGCGGATAACTGGTCCGGCCCGCCCGCACACCCGCGCACCGAAAGCCCGAAGCACCGAAGCCTGACCTGGTAAGATCCCGGCGCCAGGACGACGGTGCCGTTCGGTGTCAGCCAATTTGTGAGGGGCACACGAAAGGTGGTGATGAAGTGGCCTGGCTGTGTACTGGACCATGTTATAGCGTCTGCGCTGATGTGGAGACCGGCCGCAAACCCTCCGAAGGCGATGTCGCCGCCGAAGGCCGCTGCCTTTCTCTGTGCGGCGGTCGCGTTGCGCATGCTGGCCAGGTAGCCGTGGAGGCTCACCACGGTGCCCGGGGGACCCGCAGCTGGAGACAGAACCAGCGGCGCACTGGAGGTCAGAGGCTGGGAGGCGGTGACTTGCTCACCGCAAGCGGGCAGTGCCATGATCAAAAGTGCCGTGAGTAGTGAGGCCCACCCACCCCGCGTCTTCCGTGTGGCAATATGAGTCGCCATGTGCTCCTCCTTGACGGCCATCGCCCGAACTACGTGATTGAACGCCCACCTTCGGTCGGAGGTTTCGGAGCGCAGCATCCGGAAGCCCGGTTGATGCCCAACAGTGCGTTGCTGGGGCGCATCGGTGCTGCTAATCCAGCGCACCTCGTGATGCGTGACCAGAACCCGCTCGGTCATGGCCGTCTCTAGCCATTTCCCGAGCCTCCGGCCGCGATGAGCGGGGCGGACCACCGTCCTTCGGACAAAAACCCGGTCGGCATCGTTGGCGCTCACCCCAAGGGAGGTCATGCTACTCAGGCGACCGGTGGTGCCCTCCCGAACGTAGAACACGCAAGCCACGCGCCGGCCCGGCGGGAAGTTGTTTTTGCGAGCGAAGCACCTCCCGAGACCCGGACCTTGCTCGGCGGAAAGGTTGTCTCGTGGGAGCACTCTCGATAGGGACGGGGGGCAGGTGCACAGAGCCGTCCCCCAGCCGATCAGGCGTAGGCCATCCCCAAAGACAAGGCTGTACCCTGGAGTGCTGGGGCCCTCGCGCATCCACGTTTCCAGAAGGTCACCGTCTATACGGCCGCGTCCGCCCGGTTCTGCTGGCTCCCCGGCGTCGGTCGGCACGTATGCGGCGACCGATGACCCTCAGGCGGGAGCCGTCTCCCGGGGCCACCCCCTCAGCAGTCCGCCATGATACTCTGCGGCGACAGCGGCTGCCCTGGAGGAGGGCTGTGGAACGCTGGAGTTAGGTTCGGATCATTGACACCCCGAATGGGGGCGGCAATCTAACCCATCGAGGTGATGTGAATGGTCGAACAACACCTACGGTGATCAATTTAAAGAACAGGCTCTGCCGTTGGCGGGTCGTCTGAGCCCCGTACCGCCGGAGCTTACTTAATCTCCCTTCGAAGCCTGCTGGATGAAGGCGGCCAGGTCGGCGCTCTGCTGCTGCCGGCTTGGCTCGTGGACGTACATCATGTGCCCCGCCTCGTAGTAGTGCAGCGCGATGTTCGCCTGCAGATGCGCGGGAATGGGCACGTGGGCGAAGGCGTGCTCGGCCGCGAAGTACGGGGTCGCACCGTCGTAATACCCGCAGGCTACATACACCCGCAGGTGCGGGTTGTGACGCAGGGCGTCCCCCAGCATGGACGCCACGCTGACCGCCCGGCCCTCGAACTGCGCATAGCTCCACGGGTACACCCGCCCGGTGAGGACCTCGTAAGGCAGGTCGGAGGCATACCCCAGTTCCTGCCGCACGTAGTGGTTGAAGGCGCCGGCATAGGGTCCGTGGATGGCGGTGTTGCTTGGATCGTAGGACGGCTTGTCGTCGCCGTCGTCCGCTTCGTAGCCGATGAAGCGGCCGTCCAGCCGGCCGATGACCTGCCCGCGGTCACGCAGCAGCTCCCGGAAGAAGCGCTGGTGCTCGAGACGCAGGTTCACCCGGTCTACGTAGGCGGGGGACAGGCCGGTAAGGGCGGCGACCCGCTGCACGATATCGGCCCGTTCCTCCGCGGTGAGCCGAGCGCCGCGCGCCAGCGCCCACGGATAGTCCCGCGCGGCCAGCGCTTCCGCCTCCGCCCGCACGCTGGCCCACGACCGGTCGCCGTGCCGGCCGTGGTAATGGGCCAAGGCCGCATACGTCGGGAGGTAGAGCGCCGTCGGGGCGTCATTGCCCTCGGTGAAGTCGACGGTGCCGAGGTCGATCACGGAGGAGAGCAGCACGACACCATTCGGGAACAAGCCGTACCGCTGCTGAAGATGGTCGGCGAGGGCGCTGGCACGCACGGTCCCGTACGACTCGCCCGCCAGGAACTTGGGGGACAGCCAGCGCCCGTGCCGCGAGGTCCACAGGCGGATGAGCGCCCCGACCGACTCGAGGTCCTTCTGAAAGCCGTGGTACTCCCCCGCCTGACCGCCTTCCACCACCCGGGAGTACCCGGTCGTCACCGGGTCGATGAACACGAGGTCGCTCACCGCGAGCAGCGTCTCGGCGTTGTCCGTCAGCCCCCAGGGCGGTGGCGTCAGCGCTCCCGCGTCGCCCATCACCACCCGCCGTGGCCCCAGCAGGCCCAGGTGCAGCCACACACTGGAGGACCCCGGCCCGCCGTTGAAGGCAAAGGTGACCGGGCGGGTGGCGGGGTCCGCCCCTTCCCGGACGTACGCGGTGACAAACATCTCCGCCTTGGGGTGCAACCCGGTCCACTTGCCGTCTTCCAGCCCCTCCTCGCGGAGCACCATGCGGCCGGCGGTGGCGGTGTAGCGGAGTTCCCCGGTGGGGGTGGCGAGCACATGACGGGTGGTGACGAGGTCGTCCTGGGGCTCCGGATGGCGGGCCCCCTCGCTGCCGGGGGCGGCCGGGTCGTGGGCGGTCTGGGCAGCGGCATCGCTCTGCGGCTCGGGCATCAATCGTCGTCTCCCT
>JBMFXK010000257.1:0-4741 GCA_049964315.1 Clostridia bacterium
GAACGAGGCCGCTACTGTCCGAAAACGATTGCCAGGCCAGGCTGGCCGCGGCAGACCTGGGATACCTTGGCCGATTTGGAGGCACCAGCCGGCCCTGGTTATTCGACCAGCATCTGAGCCGCTTCGGGCGCTCCTTCCCGCCGCGCTTCGGGAATCAGGGTTGAGAGAGTCATGATGGCGGTGGCAACCAGCACGACGCCCAGCGCTATCAGCGCGGTCGCCACGCCCAGGCCCTCAGCCACGACTCCGGCGCCCAGCACCGAGACCACACTGGCCAGGCCGAGACCAATCCCGCGTGCCACGAACACGCGTCCTCGGATCGGCGCTGGCACCACGGCCAGCAGCCAGCCTCGTGTGGGCGCGTTGACCATGGCAGCGCCGACGCCCGCCACGATTGAGAAGCCGGCGTCCACCACGATCAGGTGACCGGCGGCGAGCCCCCCATCCGACAGTCCCAGCAGCAAGAACCCCAATCCGATGACCCACGGGTAGAAGCGGCGTTTTTGCAGGCGGTCACCAATCAGGGTGGATCCAAGCAGGATGCCGCCGGCCTGGGCCGCCAGGAGCCAGCCCAGGTTGGCCTCTGGGCGGTGCAGCAGCGTACGCATCAAGGTCGCGGTGAGCACATTCAGGCCTTCGACGCCGACGGCCCCGGCGATGCCGAGCCAGAGGAACTTCTGCACCAGGGCATGCCCCCGGTAATAATCGAGGCCCCCTTTGAGCTCGGCCCGAAACCGCGCCCAGAAATCGGAGGCGTGGGGCAGCTCGGTTTCGGGCACCCGATTGGCCGGCAGCACGAGGGTGAGCAGCGCTGCCGCCGCTACGGCATACGACAGCCCGTCGCCGAGAAACGTGGGCTTCAATCCGATCCGGGCCAGAAGCCCGATCCCGAGCAGATAAGCCGGGATGTCCACGGCGCTGGTCCCGGCGTTGAGGGCGGCGTTGGCCGCCGTAAGCCGCGACTCGCCCACCACTTCCGGCAGCAGCGCGCGCTGGTTGGGCGTGTACAGCAGGCCGATGGTCTGACTCAGGAACACCACGAGATAGGCCCACCAGAGATGACCGACAAAGGGTATCGACGCCACCAGCACGGCCCGGACCGCGTCCCCCACCACCATGGTTCGCCGGCGGTCCCATCGATCGACGAAGGCTCCGGCCATCCAGCCCAGCAGGACCGGCGGCATGGTGCTGAGGGCCAGGACCGTGGCATACGCGAGGGGCTTTCCGCCGGATAGGTTAAAAGCGAAGACCGCCAGCGCGATCTCCGTCAAATTGGAACCAGCTTTCGAGATGACCTGGCTGAACCACAGCTTCCGGAAGTTGGCCGACCGGTACACGGACGCCGGGCGTGCGGCCATCGGGTCCCTCCCACGACGAAATTCTGGAAATATCCAACGATCTCCTCTCCGCGCGTCACGGTTGCTTAGGCGTCTTAGGTCTAATCCCGTACTTATAAAGCGGGACCAGCCCGCGTATGGATGAGCCGGGAGGCAGGTATGCGAATCTGGACGATCTCGGAACGGTGGATGCGCCGCGGCGTGCTGGCCGCCCTGCTGGCACTGGCGGTGGCAGCGGGCATCGGCTTCGAGGCGCACCCCCTGGTCACCCCCGCGGCGGCGACACCGGCATCGGACCGATACTCCCTGCGCGATGTGATGACCGGCCAGAAGGCTATTGCGCTGACGTTTGACATTTCGTGGGGCACGGTAATGCCCGACAACGTGCTGGCGGTGCTGGTGGAGGACCATGCGCCTGCCACATTCTTTTTGTCGGGACCCTGGGCCCAGACGCATCCCGACTACGTAAAGCGGCTGGTGCGGGACGGCTTTGAAGTGGAAAGTCACGGCTGGGCCCATGTCAACTACTCCGCGCTGGGTTATGCCGGCGTCGTGGACAATATCTCACGCGCGAACCAGGTGCTGCGCTCCCTGACTGGCAAGCCAGTCACCCTGGTCCGGCCGCCGAACGGGGATTTCAACCGCCAGGCCATCGCGGCCGCGCGCAGCGTGGGCTACACGGTCATCACCTGGGGGACGGACTCGCTGGACTGGATGAACCCGGGGGTGAATACCATCATCCGGCGGGTCCTGAAGGGTGCCCATCCCGGCGACATCGTCCTGCTGCACGCGTCCGATACGTGCAAGCAGACCAACATGGCGCTGCCCGGCATCATCAAGACCCTGCGCACCGAAGGCTATCGCCTCGTCACTGTACAGCAGCTGCTCAAACTGGGCACGCCCAACTATCGGGGCTGAGCCCGAAAAGACAGCAGCGGCAGAACACGGCGCCCGACACTGCGCTCAGCCACCAGCGGCTCGCCACCCAGAACCCGGCTGCCGGCTACCACATAGGCCGTGCCCAGGACGGTGCCCCTCCGGACCGGCGCGGCGACAGCGCCGGCAGTGGTGACCACCACACTCCACGCCTGTGCGCGGGGCACCATGACCGAGAGGGA
This sequence comes from Clostridia bacterium, assembly GCA_049964315.1. GTDB lineage: Bacteria > Bacillota > Sulfobacillia > Sulfobacillales > JAIMBI01 > JAKATP01. The sequence goes on from JBMFXK010000257.1 coordinate 2,456, forward strand.
GTCCCGGGGCGTCAGCGCCACCGAACGGCGGCACCCGCGCACCACCCGCACCTGCCCCAGCACCGCACCCTTGTGCACGGCGGTGACCGGCTTGAACTCCTGAAATCCCCAATTCAAGACATCCGCCGCATCGTCCCAGCGATTGCGCGAGTCCAGGATCACGGCAAGCAACTGCACCCCGTGGCGCGTCGCCGTGGCGATAAGGCAGTGGCCGGCGGCATTGGTCGTGCCGGTTTTGACCCCGTCCGCTCCCGGAAACACTTCCAGCAGGCGATTGGTCGTGATGATATGGCGGGCGCGCCCCGACACGAGTTCATGGACCACGTCTTCGCGGGTGCTGACGAGATGCTGGAACAGTGCCAGGTGGAGAGCCGCACGGGTGATGAGGGCCAGATCATAGGCGGAGCTGTAGTGTCCGGGGGCAGTGAGGCCGTTGGGATTGGCAAAATGCGTATTGTAGGCACCGAGCTCGCGGGCCGTTCGGTTCATGATCGCCACGAAGCTGCTCACCCGGCCCGACTCCGCCTCGGCCAGGGCCACGGCGGCGTCGTTTCCGGAACGCAGCAGCAAACCGCGCAAGAGATCGAGCAGCGTGTATCGCTCGCCGGCGCGAATGTGGAGTTTGGATCCCTCCGTGCGGGCGGCGCGCCGGCTCACGGTGGCGGTGCGGTCGAGGCGGCCGTCGCGAATGACGACATAGGCGGTCATGATCTTCGTGAGGCTGGCCGGATCCCGCTGGCGATAGGCGTGAACGCCTCCCAGCACTTGTCCGGTGCCGACGCGCATGACGATGGCGGCCGAACATCGGCAGGTGAGCGCTGGTGGGCTGCCAATGCCGCTCGCGGCCAGCGTCACCAAAAGCCAGGCCCACCACGCCCCCACGGCTCCGCCTCCCCGAGGGAGGGTCACCGCTTCGAGAGGCTCTCATACACGTTTAGGGCGGCGTTTGCACCAGCACGTTGCGGACATACCCCTCTCCCACCTGACCAAGGTCGTGCCCGTCAACAGTGGCGTCCACCACGTCAGGATTGCCGAGCCGCACTTCGACCGACTGCTGTCCCGAGAGGGTAAGCGTCTGGCCGGCCGTATAGGTGTGGCCGGAGGGATTGGAAGTGACGCCGTTCACCCACACCTCCACCCAGCAGTCGCCGTTGAATGTAAGGGCGATTCGTGGAGTGCCTGACTGGACGGTCATCGTCAGCTGCGCGACCGTATTGACAGTCGTGGTGAGAGCCGGCGGAGCTGGCGCGAGCGCATGACGGCGGTGATGGGTCTTGTGCAGCCTGGCGTGCGAGGAACTGGCCGCCGCGGCCGCAGCGGGAGCCGGCCCGTGATGATGCTGTAGGCCGTACACCAGCGCGGCCAGCACCATCACGAGTACAATCACCGCCCCCACGACGGCGCCTCGCCGAGGTGGGGCGGGCGGGCGGGCCAGGGTGCGCTCGCGCCGCGACGGAGGGCTCGTTGATGCAGCCGCCGCCGACCCTGGGGGCGGGCTCGGCGGACGAGCTTCCGGCACGCGCGCCTCCGGGTTCTCGGCTGCGGCGGCCGATGCGCTGACGCGCGAGCGCCAATCACGGACGAGCCCCTCCGCGTCGAGACCGAGATGGCGGGCGTATGAACGAAGAAACCCCAGCGCGTACACTTCCGCGGGCAGGGTGGCAAAGTCGTCCGCCTCAAGGGCCGTCAGGTATCGGGTCCGGATCTTGGTGGCGTTCTCGACGTCGCGGAGCGACTCGCCCCGTGCTTCTCGCCGGGCGCGCAGCTGTTCGCCGATGGACCCGGCCCCGTCACCTTCCCCCATGCATCCTCCTTCACCGCCGGCACCCGGCAAGCGTCGACTCATATCGACTGCGCCTTCACTTTACTGCCTAAGGCCACACGCGCGTCAATGTTCGCGCGAAGGGAATCGTTTCCCGCACGTGGTCCAGTTTGCCAATCCAGGCCACCAGCCGCTCGATCCCGAGACCGAATCCTGAATGCGGCACGCTGCCGTACCGCCTGAGATCCATGTACCACGCGTAGGTCTCCGCGGAGAGATGATGCTCCTCCAGCCGCTGTGCGAGAAGCTCCGCATCATCGATGCGCTGGCTGCCCCCCACGATCTCGCCATAGCCTTCCGGTGCCAGCAGGTCGGCTGCCAGCGCCACCTCAGGGCGCGCAGGATCGGGTTTCATGTAGAACGCCTTGGCGGCCGTCGGAAACCGGTGCACGAAGACCGGCCGGTCGAACAGGTCGGCGAGGTAAGTTTCGTGGGCCGCGCCGAAGTCGTCCCCCCACGCCAGC
>JBMFXK010000258.1:0-4720 GCA_049964315.1 Clostridia bacterium
GCCTGCCTGGCGGAGACCTCCGCCCAGCGCTTTGCGATAACGCCGGGCTAGACTGATGAAGTCGCGGCTCCCGGCCAGGATGGCTCCCATCGGCGCACCGAGTCCCTTGGAGAGACAGATGGTCACGCTGTCGACGGGTTCGGTGATGGACCGGGCGGGGAGACCCAGGGCCACCGCTGCATTAAACAGGCGTGCCCCGTCCATGTGGACCGACAGTCCGTGCTCATGCGCCACCTCAACCGTAGGCCGAAAACGGTCCGGATGGATGGCGGCGCCGGTGTGCGTATTCTCAAGGGTAAACAGGCGCGGCCTCGGGTGATGGACATCCGCCGGGCGGATGGCTGCCCGGAGCTCGTCCGCGCTCACCACCCCGCCGCCGTGAGGAAGCGTGTGGCACATGACGCCCGCCAGCATGGCCGGCGACCCGGCTTCCGAGGAATAGATGTGCGCGCCGCTGTCGCAGAACAGCTCGTCCCCCCGCTGGGTGTGGCTCAATACCGCCACCTGGTTTGACATGGTGGCACTGGGCAAATAGAGCGCCTGCTCCTTGCCCAGGATCTCCGCCGCAAATTCCTGCAACTCATTGATGGTCGGGTCCTCACCGTACACGTCATCGCCCACCGCGGCTTCAGCCATCGCGCGCCGCATGGCCGCCGTCGGCCTGGTTAGGGTGTCGCTTCTCAAATCTACGCTCATGGGGCACCGCCTTCACGTGGTCCTTGGAAGACGATCGTAACAAAAAGCGCGGGGCCTGGCCCCGCGAAATTCCCCCACAATGCCGTGGGCTCCGACGTTTTGAACCTGCCGCTGGCAGGTGGGTGCCTCCTCCGCGCTTTCGAAGTCCCCTCGCAGGGGGCAGGACGGCCACGCGGTACGGATCAGGCTCCCTAGGTCTTGGTGTTGGCTCAAAACCTATCGAACCACCGCACGAACACCGCAGGGACTGGCGACATTATAGCCGGGTGGCGGCGCGCCCGCAAACGCGCCCACCACCCGGTCCTGACGAGCAAGAGACTTAAGCCGTCGTCAGCTCAGTTCGGAGTCGTTTTTGGCCATCCGTGCCACCATGTCGGCCAGAAGCCGCTTTTCATGGGGCTGACTGACCTGCCAGGCGTGCTTCGCGACCTTGTCCTGCGGCGTCTTGGCCTCGACGCCGCTCTGCAGCATCGCGTCGCCCATCTCCATGATGTCGTCCTGGACGTTCTGGTCACCACGGCGGATCTTCTCCGCAGCGCGCTGCTTCAGTTCGTCGAACGAGCGCGGCACTTGGTTATCGGCCATGGACCGCCACCTCCTCGTCAAGATCACGGCCCCATGGGCCGCACATGGCTAGCCTGTCTCGCACGCCCGTACGTATGCGCGTATAAAGCCGGCGCCGATTCGCACACTAGCGCAGAGAGGCGGTGGGTTCCATGAAATGGGTCGGCGTGATCATACGCTTTATCGTCGCCGCGATAGTCCTCATGCTGCTTGGCTACGTCGTGCCGGGCTTCTCCCACCTGGGCTTTGGCTGGGCGGTCATGGCGGCGGTGGTCATAGCCCTTATCGGCTACGTCGTAGAAGCACTGTTCGGCAAGAACGTCTCGCCGTACGGCCGCGGCATCGTAGGCTTTCTGGTTTCGGCGGCGGTGATCTGGGTCACCCAGTTCGTCGTCCCTACGATGCATGTCACCATTCTGGGCGCGATGATTGCCGCATTCGTGATCGGCTTGGTGGATTTGTTCGTTCCGAGCGCTATCCGCTAGCTTCCGGGTCCCGCACCAAGATGCCCAGCTCCGCCAGCTGTGAAGGGCTCACGGGGCTGGGCGCCTCCATCATGGCGTCGCTGGCGGACGTCGTCTTCGGGAACGCAATGACGTCGCGGATGTTGCTGGCGCCCGCCATCATCATGACGAGCCGGTCGAGCCCAAACGCGATCCCGCCGTGGGGCGGTGCGCCGTAACGAAAGGCGTTGACCAGAAACCCGAACTGCTGCTCGACTTCCCCCTCTGAGAGACCCAGCACGCGGAATATCCGGGCCTGAAGCTCCGGGTTGTGGATCCGGACGCTTCCGGATGCCAGCTCCACTCCGTTCAGCACCACGTCGTAGGCTTGCGAGCGCACCGAGAGGGGATCAGTGTCGATCCGGTCCATATCCTCTGCCAAAGGCATTGTAAAGGGATGGTGGGCCGATTTGATTCGTGTCCCGTCTTGCTCAAAGAGCGGGAAGTCGGTCACCCACAGGAATCGCCAGCCCTCGTCACTCAGGTCCCGATCCCGGGCCAGCTTGAGGCGCAGCTGCCCGGCCTGGCGCCAGGGGGTATCGCCGGAGCCGGCCACCACGAAGACCGTGTCACCCACCTGCAGGTCGGCGTCTTGCGCAAGGGTCAGGAGGCCCTCCTCTCCCAGCAGGCGCGCCGCATTGGAGCGGATGCGGCCCTCCTCGGCAACAGCCGCCCATATGAGTCCAGGGAATCTCTCCGCTTCGGCCCAGGCCACCAGCGCATCCAGTTCGCGCCGCGAGAAGGCCGCCTGGGCAGCCCGCACGGCCACCAGCCGTTCAACCTGCCCCAGGGGCGACCGTTCAGGGTAGCGCTCAGTCCGCACCGGGAGCGTAAGAAGCGCCGGACCCGCTCTCAAGTCGGGCTTGTCCGAGCCATAGAGCCTCATCGCATCGTCGTAGGTTATCCGAATGAACGGATCGAGCTCAACCGCGAGAGCCCGGCGGAACATGTGCCGGACCAGTTCCTCCATGATGCGCAGGATCGCGTCCTGGTTCAAAAACGAGGTCTCGACGTCAATCTGAGTAAACTCCGGCTGGCGGTCGGCGCGCAGGTCCTCATCCCGGTACACCTTCACGATCTGGTAGTAGCGGTCGAGCCCCGCGACCATGAGCAGCTGCTTGAAGATCTGCGGGCTCTGGGGCAGGGCATAAAACCGGCCCGGATGGATCCGGCTCGGCACGAGAAAGTCGCGCGCACCCTCCGGCGTGCTGCGTGCCAGGGTGGGCGTCTCCACCTCCAGGAAGCCCTGCTGGTGCAGGAATTCGCGCGCTGCGTACGTCACCATGTCCCGCAGTCTCAGATTTTCCTGCAGGCGGGGACGGCGCAGGTCCAGGTAGCGGTAACGCAGCCGGATGAGTTCGTCGGGCAGATCCTGATCGGCGGTCATGAACGGGGGCGTCTCGCTCCGGCTCAACACCTCAAGCGCATCGGGAACCACTTCCACCGCACCGGTCGCCAGCTCCGGGTTTTCCATCCCAGCCGGGCGCGGGCGCACCACACCGTGCACGGCCAGGACATACTCGGGCCGCACCGAAACCGCGGCCGCAAAGGCGTCTTTATGATCGGGATCCACGACCACCTGCACCAGTCCGCTGACGTCGCGCAGATCGAAGAACAGGAGACCGCCATGATCCCGACGGCGATGCACCCACCCCATCAGTGTCACGCTGCGGCCCGCGTCCGACGCACGAAGCTCCCCGCAGTAGTCTGTGCGGCTCCCTATGGTCATGAAAGCACCGCTCCCTGGCGCACGGCGGCTATCCGGGCGCGCAGGTCGTCCGCCAGGGCGTCAAGCGCCACGTCGTGTGTCTCCCCGCTTTCAAGGTCCCGAACAGGGGCACGGCCCTCGGCCCATTCACGTCCTCCGGCGATGACCGCAAACCGAGCCCGCCGTGCCGCGTCTTTCATCTGCGCCTTCAAACTCCGGCCCAGCACATCCACGTCCGTGGCAATGCCGGCACGACGGAGGCGCTCGGCGGCCAGAAACCCCTCGGACCCCTCGCCCACCTGGGCGACAAAGACGCGCGGCGTGTCTTCGACGCCGAAGTCCGGGGGCAGCGTGAGCAGCAGGCGCTCGGCCCCGGCTCCGAAGCCGACACCCGGGGTGGCGCCGGCGCCTCCCACCCGGCTGGCCAGACCGTCGTAGCGGCCGCCGCCGATGAGAGTGCTCTGCGCGCCGAGATTCGGGTCGTGCACCTCAAACACCGTCCGGTGGTAATAGTCGAGTCCGCGCACCAGACCGGTGTCGCGGGACCATAAGATGCCCATCGCATCAAGCAGTCCGGTCAGCCCGTCGAAATGCGCGCGGCAGGCGTCACACCAGTAGGCGCTGATGTCGGGCGCTCCTTCCTTCAGGGCCACGTCCTTCTTGCAGTCGAGGAGCCGCAGGGGATTGATGAAGAGGCGCTCCTGGCAGTCCTCGCACAGCTCGGCGCGATGCACCGTGTAGTATTCCACCAGCGCGGCGCGGTAGAGAGGTCGGCACTCCTCGTCCCCCATCGAATTCACGAGCACGTGCGGTGCCTTCCCGAGCTCCGAGAGGATGCGCACGCCCACCGCGATGACCTCTGCGTCGGCGCTGAAATGCTGGCTGCCGATGAGTTCGATGCCGTACTGGGTGTGCTGGCGGAAACGCCCCGCCTGGGGACGCTCGCGGCGGAACATGGGCTGCCAGTAGTAGAGTCGGACCGGCTGCGGCCAGTTGACCATGCTGTGCTCGACAAACGCACGCGCGACGGCTGCCGTGCCTTCGGGCCGAAGCGTCAGCGATACGCCGCCGGCGTCGGTAAACGTATAGCGCTCGTGCTGGACGATGTCCGTACCGTCGCCGACACCGTCGACAAACACCGCCGTCTGCTCGAAGACAGGGGTCTGGATCTCCCCGTACCCGTAGCGGGACACCACCGACCGGGTGTGCCGTCGAAGCGCCTCCAGCCGTTCGCTCTCCTCCGGAAGCA
>JBMFXK010000259.1:0-4716 GCA_049964315.1 Clostridia bacterium
GTACTGGGCGAGATGCCGGCTGGTGTCGTGCGGTTCGGCCCGGAACACCGGGCCCACCTCGAAGACCCGCTCCAGCACGCCGACCAGCATCTGTTTGTACAGCTGGGGACTTTGCGTCAGGTACGCCGGCACATCGAAGTACTCGAGTCGGAACACCTCGGCGCCTCCCTCCGCGGTGGCGCCGACCATCTTCGGCGTAAACACCTCGGTGAAGCCTAAGTCGCGGAGGGACGTCCGGAATCCTTCCGCCAGTGTCGCCATGACCTGCAGGGCGCGGCGTCTCATGGGATGTCGCAGAGAGACCGCGGCATGATCAAGCAGGACAGGCAGACCGGCATTCAACTCACGCCGCGACAGGGTGACGGGTGGAGGCGCCTGAGCCGGTTCCAGCACACGAAACCGCGGGCTCACGAGTTCCAGACCGCCGGGGGCCCGGGGGTCCTCCTTCACCGTACCGGTGACCTCAATCACGCTCTCGTCCGGCAGACCATTCAGGAGCTCCAGGTCCCCGGAATCGGCCCGAACTTGGGCAATCCCCGTGCGGTCGCGGAGAACCACGAAGTTCACGCTGCCGAGGCGGCGGATGTTGTGCATCCAGCCTTGAAGACGCACGGGGTGGTCCAGGTGTTCAGGCAGGTCTCGAACCAGCGTGCGCGCGGGGGGCGAGAGAGTCGGGTCGGATGGGTTCATCAGTCTGGCACCTCCGAGAGCTCTCCTCCCTTGGTGCGGACGGGGAGGGTCCCGTGGTGCCACCGCACTTCGTCGGATTTAGCCGACCTCATTGCCTGGTAACGCGGGCAGCGGCAGGAACGTGCACTCGGAAGCGTCTTCACCGGGGTGTCCGCGTCGCCTCACAGCTCCGGCGACTCTCTTGTGCGGCAGGCCCTGGCTACTCCTCTCCGTCATCGTATTGTGCGGATGGTACCACCTTGACACGGGGCTGTCGAGGAGCGGGGAGCCCCGGTCGCCGGCCGCCACCAGCCGACCCGATGCCCCACGCGCTATGGGCCTCCGGGGCTGGCGATGGCGTCAACTTCCACCTCAACCAGCAGAGCCGGGTCGATGAGCCGGGAGACCTCCACCATCGTCGCGGCTGGCTGGCGCCCGACGTCACGAAACACCGCGCCCATGACCATCCCGATTTCGTCAGCCCGAGAGATGTCTGTCGTCAAGATGCGCACCCGCACGACGTCGGCCAATTCGGCTCCGAGAGCCTGCAGGGCCTCCTGCACGATCTCAAAGATGCATTCGGTCTGCAACGCGGGGTCGCCTCTGCCCACGACCTGCCCCTCCCGAACCGCCGTGGTCCCTGAGACAAAGACATAGTCCCCCTCTCGAACGGCCCGAGCATAGCCGTAGCGCCGTTCCCACGCCGAGCCGGAGGAGAACGTGGTGCGTTGGCTCATGGCTTCACCTCGCTACCCGAGTTCGGTCTCTGGCGCCGCATCCCTTCCATATAGACGGTACGGACGATAGGCCGTACCGTCTGCCTCCTGGTTGTAGACTGCAGGGGGAGGGATGCCATGGAGCAGGCGACGCCCGCACTGCAGATGCGCACGTTATTCCGAATGAATCGACGTGGGCGAATCGTGGGCAGTAACGAGCCGGACGGGGAGCACGGCCCGGCCTTTGTCATCATCCGTGGCTTGGGGCAGGTGGCATGGGCCGTGCACGCCGATGTGCCAGAGGACCTTGCCCGCGAGCTGGATGCGCTGGCCGGCAGGGAACCATCCCTCCGGCGCCCGGAGGACGAGCCGGTTTATGCGGGCCGCTACCGAGACCTGGTCGGTGGTACCGTGTACAGCGGGCCTTCCTTTTATTTTCATCAGGTTTCCCGGCCAGGGCCACAAGGGCTGGACGAGATCGCGACGGTAACCGACGAGCGGGTGCTGCAGGTCCACTTTTCAGGCTGGAGAACCGGCGAGATTGCCCTCGGCCGGGCGCCGGTGCGGGCTGTCCTCCGGGACGGGGCCGCGGTCAGCGTGGCATTTTCGGCGCGCTGGGGAAGCCAGGCGGTAGAGGCCGGCGTCGACACAGCGGAGGCCTTTCGCGGCCAGGGCCTTGCGCCACGAGTCGTCGCGGCCTGGGCGCAGGCGACTCTGGCGCTGGGGCGTCTGCCGCTCTACAGCACCTCCTGGGACAACGGGGCGTCGCGCGCCGTAGCACGGAAACTTGACCTCAGACTCTATGCGGCTGAGTGGGCGTTGTCGGGCAGGGGCACCACCGTGCCCTCGTGAGAACGCGGCGGACCTTCTGGGAGACGTGAATGCCATGCGGATCACGCAGGATTCTTGGCGCCGATGGACGCACCCCTCGGCAGCACGTTCACCGAGGTGCTGGCGTCAAGGTCGGCAGCGGGATAGACGTCATGGGCGAATCCGTTCAAGAAAAGTCCGCTCCGTCCGATGGGTGCCGATCAGGGGATGCAACGTTGGGGCATCATCTTCTCGGCAGACGGTTAGCGCGTCGGGCGAATGAAAATCCGGTCCCCGGCGGCAACAGTGCGTCGCGGGGCAACGACGAGGTGACCGAGATCCGGGACTCGTGCGCTGCCTCGCCCGTTGAGCCGCCGGGGCGGGGCGCTGTTTGCGATTGTGTGTGGTGGGCCGCCGATGGCGCTTACGGAACGGCCGCGTTCGGGTCGCCGTGGTATTGGACGGGATGAACGCGCGCCCAATAGCGAGCGAGTTCCAGCAGCGCCAGGCTGCCCAGATAAAACGCCCAGGGTATCACGCCTCCCCAAGTGCTTCCGACCCCGAGGGCGGTTCCCGCCCATGGATTCCAGTCGCCGAGCCAGTGGATTGCGGTGGGGATGGCGAGCGATCCGCTCCGCCAGGCCAGGATTCCACCCAGTACCCCGGAGGCGAAGTCGCCAAAGAACTGGAGGGCTGCTCCGGCCGGAGTGGCATGCACGAACAGGAAGATCTCGCCGACGTGGAAGCCGGCAAACAGTACAGCCCCGCCTAGGACTCCGGCCGTCGGGTTGAAGAGTCGAATGAGCGTGGTCTGCAGCACTGCCCGAAACAGAAACTCCTCACCGGCGGCCACGACCAGGAACGATAACCCGGAGAGAGCCCATCCGGCGGTTCCTGAAAGACGCATCAACCTACCAGACGTCGCCGGATTGGTTACGACGGTAAGAACCCCCGCCGTCACCAAGGCCACCGCCACGACCATCGCGGACACCCGTCGAGACGGAGGCTGCCGTGACGCCACCAGGCGCGTCAGACTCTGCCCGCGCACCAACAGTAGGAACAGGATCGCCGCCTGAAGCCCATACGTTACCAAGTACAGCATCGGAGTGACCAAGGCGCCCAAGGCGGGCGGAGCGTGCCGCGTCCAGGCGTCAATCGGCGGCACCGCGAACAGCCAGTAGACGGCGAGAATGGCGTATAGGGCGGCGACGGCCATCGCCAGACGCCACATGAGGCTCTTTCTTCGCTGCCAGTCCTCGCGCCCGGGACCGGTCTCGAATACGCCCTTCACGGGTCGTCCCCCAATGGCACGCCATGCCGCGCTCCGGTGTGGTGTAGGAGCGTTTCACCATAACCCGCCCGGCTTCCTTCGTCATGGCTTCATGGCGTCATGGCGTGATAGCTGATGGTGGATGGGGCAATGGGCACCCAAGGTTCGCCATCGCGAGTCACCCAAGCTGGACCGCCATATTGGCCACGTAATCAGGGTGGCTAACGGGAAGTAGGTCTCACATCTGGTGTCACCGAAGGAAGCCCAGCACTCGGAAGGCCCCTTGGACCCGAAATCAACCACTAAGGATCGGCCCTGAGCCTTCTGCCTAAGGGGGTCAGGACGCGAACAAAGGGCAAACCTCTTGCGGATGTGGTCCGCGGCTCCGAGACAAGGTGCGGGTGCGGGGCGAGCACAAAGGGGAAGCAGCGATCGCGCGGACGGGGCGCAGCCGCCTTAGCTCTCGCCAGGAGATCTCATTTCTCTACCGCGAAGACGTCGATTAAAGACAGTAGATCGGTGAAGTCAGCGATATGGCGCGTGTAAAGGGGCAGGTGTGCCGCCAGCGCGGTAACCGCAATCAAGAGGTCAAAAGCACGTCGACCCCGCGGCTTGCACCGCCGCGCATATCTGGCCGTATGCCCGAGCGACACTTGTGTCGATCGGAATGACGTCGAAGGTCGCCACGGCCGGTTGCCATTCATCTTGACGCCGTGCCCTTTCCAGGGGGTCCGACGTCTCGTGAGGTCCTGCTGCTAGTTCAACCATCCTGACGACCGAAACGGCCCATTCCAGGGGGAGGGACTCAGGTTCCAGGCGATCAACGTCGATGACGACGGACGTATCAAAGAGGTCCCGGGGTCGACGGGCATCATCCACGCGGCCCGAGCACCGCGAAACTGGCAATGGTCTCTGCGGCTGGCGGAATCGCTTGCGCCTCACCGAGACCAGATCGCCGATGGGAACCCCGTTTCGCGTCACGATGAACGTCTCGCCGCGGGCCAGGGCTCTCATCAGGCCTCCGCCTCGGTTACGCAACTCACGCTGGGTGATCTTTCGCATCGTGACCAGGGTGTAGCACCGGTGCTACTTAGGCAAGGCTGGCACGCCACCTTAATCGGGAGGCTCTTCCTATCCTCCGCTTGGATGCGTCACCGCACCGAAAAGACCTCCCAGCCTACGCGGGAGGTCAAAAGTGGTGTCGGGAGGGGGACTCGAACCCCCACGGGTTGCCCCATACGCCCCTCAAAC
>JBMFXK010000260.1:0-4708 GCA_049964315.1 Clostridia bacterium
GCCAAGCGCGACCGCACCCGATGCCCGTCTCCTTTCCATCCGCGCGATCCAACCCAAGGGACAGAGATCATGAGTCCGTCCGCCCGTGCCCGCGCCCTCATCGAGGCCGACCGTCAGTTGCTATCCTCTCACCTAAGCCAGGATCGCTTGCCCATCGCCGCCAATGCCGCGCGCATCATTGCCATCGCGAACCAGAAGCTCGCGGTTGCTGCCCGGGCACGCCGCGTCCGGGCCGGAGGCCTGGCCATGCATGTCGTCGCACAGATTAGGGGTCAGAAAGACAAAGCGGGGCACCCGCCCGCTCGTCAGTTCCCGCGCCAATGTCGTCAACGGGACGATGTGGTTCCGATCCCGGCGGCGCAGGTCGGAAAACAGCAGGAAGGGGTCGTGCTTCTCCGCATAAAGCGTCGGCGGCGCCTCGCTGCGGCCTGGCGACCAGGCGCCGTCGAATCCTGCGTAGGGAAGACTCTGCATGACTCCCTGCCAGCTGATGCCGGCCCGGTCCAGCTGATTGGCCAGCGTCGGGCCGGAAAAACGCTGGGAAGGACTGTCGCTGTGGGTGCCATACGTGGTACCGGCAATGAGAGCGACATAGTTGGGCAGGCTCGGATGGGTGACTCCGTAGTAGGCGCTGTCATATGCGTACCGCGACGCGAGGCCCTGGATGTATCGGGCCCCGGGATTGGTCATCAGCGCGGCGGCACTCTGATTCTCCATCACGATCACGAACACGTGTGAGAAGGGCGGCGGCAGGGCCTGAGCAGCCGGAACGGCACGGGGCGATGGGTGGAGCACGATTCCGACGTAGATGAACAGCACCGCCACGAGCGCCGCCAACATTACAAGGCCGGTCCACAACCGACGCATGTGCCCGCCTCCCTCCGCACGACAGTGCAGATGCGCCTGTCCCTTCGCTATAATACCTGCCCCCAACGACCCGCGAAGGGGCTCGAGGACCTCGGATGTCAGCTAGGGACACCCCGGTCGGGCCGAGGAGGCTCGCGACGCCGCACGGCATCGACCCGGAGGCCGGAGGAGGTGGGTCCTCGTCACCGGGGCCGCTTGCGGAGTGGGAGGCGGCGAAGTTCCGATCCGGTCGCCGCGTGCCAGCGGTCGAGGCCCGCCAGCCGCTCCAGTCCGGCCGCGTGGGTGGTGTCTGCCATGGCCGCCTCGAACACGGCTCTTGGCACGGAGACGCCGTCAAGTACGAAGGCGGCCCCACGTGGGGGCGAGCCAGGAACGGGGCCCAAGGCGGGCGCATCTGGCTGCCGCAGCGGCTCCTGCAGGTACGCCGTCACCATGTCGGGACCGATCTCGGTCATCGGAAGCACCAGCGCGTCAACGTCTCGATCCTGCACCCAGCCGCGGACGCGGGCGGCCCGGCCGGGATCGGGCACCGCGACGACGAGTCTGTGACAGTCGGCCTCGATGAAGCGCGTGAGCTTCTCCTGCCAGGCCTGCGCCCGTTCCGTGCCGCGGTCGGCTTCGAGGGCAATACGCACGGAGGGATCAGTCTCGGACACCAGCCAGCCATCGGGCCGGTACGCGCCGGCGGAAGCCGCGGAAAAGCACCACCCCGGTGAAAGGGGGGCGAGGCGCACGTACAGTTCCGCGACAAAGGCGCGGTGCCGGCTTCCGCGCCGCGGGCAGCGCGGATGCCAGTACGCTTTCTGAAAGGCGACCGCGCGTCCTTCGTCCACCAGGTGACGAAGGCGCTGACCCGCCACCTGGGGTGTCCAGCCGGCTAGTCGTGCCGCCTGGTCGGCCGACAGCCTGCCGACGTCGTTCAGCGCCTGCTCCAGCCGGTCCAGGGTCCAGTCGCCGGATCCGCTCATGGCTCCGACGCAGCTGGTGGTGCAAGCCGCACCAGGCGCGGCGGCTGCTGCCGGCCATCGACCGTGGGAATCAGCACCGCCCGGCCGCGGGGAAGATAACGGGCTTCCGGAAACGGCGACGGCACGGCCTCCCGTTCGAGGCGGCGCAGGTCTGCAGCGGCGGTGCCGCCCAGCACCAGTCGTGTGCGGGCATTGGCCAGGACAGCCGCCTGAAGTTCGGGCGTCAGCTGGGCCAGGTCCTGATGGGCGAGAACCAGACTCACGCCATAGCCGCGGATCATGGCCAACACGTCGGCCAGGTCCGGGGAGACGTACTGGTGGAACTCGTCCAGGTACAAGACGTGGCGCAGCTGACCGGTGGGGCCCGCCCGGTAGGCCGCCTGCACGAAGAGGTGCCAGAACAGGACGCCCAGGCTTCGCGCCCCGATGCCCAGCTCGGCCGGACTCAAGGTGGCGAGCAGCACCAGCCGCGAGCGGATGACCTCATCGAAGGTGAAGTCGAATGGTGCCGCCAGTACGCGTGCGGCGCCGGGATGCATGCGCAGGCTTCGCAGACGGTTTAAAAGGCCTATCTCCAGATCCAGCTGCCGCCCCGGCGGCAGTGCGCCGAACTCCTGCTCGAAAAACTGGTCGATGGCCGGGTCCCGGGCCGCCTTGCGCAGCCGGTCCCGGAACGATGCCTCGTGCACCACCCGCTCGACCACTTCGAGCCCGGCGTCGTCGCCGAACACGGCCTTCACCAGTTTGACCGCATGCACCAGGACCACCCGGCTGAGGGTGCGGTAGAACGGATGCGCGCCAGGTTCCACCTGGTCCAGGGCCAGCGCCAGCGCCTCGGCTGCGGCGGCGGCGTCCCCGGCGAGCAGGTTCACGTGCGGGCACGCCGGCGCCAGGGGGTCGAACGGCACCACCGTACGCCCGCGGTTGAGCGCCTCACGTCGGGCCGCCCCGTTCAGATCTCCTTTTGGCTCGATGACGGTGATGCCGACGCCGCGCTCGATGTCCTGACGGATCCACGGGAAGAGGGCGGTGGTGGATTTGCCCGACCCGGTCGGACCCAGAACGTGCAGGTGCAGGAGGCGGTCGGGATCCCGCACGGTGAGGGGGTACCCCAACAGAGTCCGGGCCAGCAGCAACCCCCGTGTGCGGAAGACCCGGCCGTCATAGACAGCAAGTGCCAGGAGGGACAACAGGACGGCCGCCGGAAGCGGTATGAGTGCTAACACGACGATGCCGGCGGGGACCCGCGAGTGCGCACGAAACGGGCCCGAGACATATAAGCCCACGGCGGCGGCCCCGAGCGGTCCCAGCATGGTGAGGCGCGGGAGACCGAGCGGAGATATGAGACGGATGCTGACGAGGACCGTGGCGGCCAGCCACAGGGTTGCGCGCCCGGCCCAATGCAGCACGGGATGCTGGGCCAGATCGCGAAGGCGCATGGTGCCCATGATGACAGATGACACCCTTCATAGTCCGATTCATTGGAAACGGGACCGGACCCACACCAAACCGGGGCGGCGCCGATCTGGTGGTCGGCTTCTCGCCCCCGCCTGCGAACCCTTTTTAGCGGGTCGCCGATCTTATCACGAGACCGGGCGACCGGATGGCCTCAGTTACTCGCCGTCCCAGTTTACCGGTCCGACGACCGGGAATGCGGCCAGGGCCTCCTGCAGGTCGCCGGTGATTTCCTGGAGGTGCTCGTCGCTGTCCGCCTCCGCGCGCACCACCAGGGCCGGCTGCGTGTTGGACGCGCGCACGAGGCCCCACCCGAACGGATAGTTGACGCGCACGCCATCCACATCGATGACCGGGTGCGTCTCCCGGAAACGGTCTCGGAGCGCCGCCACCACCCGGAACTTCTCCTCGTCGGCACACTCCACCCGCACTTCCGGGGTGCTCGGCAGCCGCGGGACGTCGGCCAGCATGGCCGACAGGGGCTGGTCGGTGTGGGAGAGAATGCGGAGGAGGCGGCCTGCTGCGTATAGGGCGTCGTCAAACCCGTAATACTCGTCGGCGAAGAACATATGTCCGGACATCTCGCCCGTGAAGACCGAGCCCACCTCTCGCATCCGCGCCTTGATCAGCGAATGCCCGGTCTTGAAGAACTCCGGCTTGCCGCCGAGGCGGATCACCTCGTCCACCAGGGTTTTGGAGCACTTGACTTCGATGATGGCATGAGCACCGGGATGACGGGCCAGGATCTCGCGCCAGTAGAGGATCATCAGCTGATCGCCCCACAGGATCTGCCCCTGGTCGTCTACGACCCCGATCCGGTCGCCGTCACCGTCAAAGGCAATCCCCACGTCCGCGCCCCGGCACTTCACCTCCCGAATGAGGTCGGCGAGATTCTTCGCCACCACCGGGTCGGGATGGTGGTTGGGGAAAGTGGGATCGGGCGTGCAGAAGAGCGGGGTGATGGTCCCCACGCCGAACGCCTTCATAACCTCTTCGGCAAAGAGCGCCGCGGTGCCGTTGCCGGCGTCAACCACCACCGAGAGCGGCTTCGGTCCGAGCTTCACCTTGTCGGCCAGCATGGCGATGTAGGCGGGGACCGGATCCTGCCGCTCCACGCTGCCGGCGCCCTCCACGAAGGGGCCGCTCTCCATCAGGCGGCGCACATCCTGGATCTCGTCGCCGTAGATGGTGGCCGGTCCCAGCGCCAGCTTGAAGCCATTGAATTCGCCGGGGTTGTGGCTCGCCGTGATCATGACCCCGCCGTCCACGCCATAGTGCACCCGGGCCCAGTAGAAGAGAGGAGTCACGACCGTACCGATGTCAATCACGTGGCGACGGGTGGCGGCCAGGCCGTCCACCATCGCATTCCGGAAGGCCGGCGATGAAGCCCGGGTGTCGTATCCCACCAGGACGTCCAC
>JBMFXK010000261.1:0-4688 GCA_049964315.1 Clostridia bacterium
GTACTACAGTGCCACCGGAACCAATCACGCGCTGGCTGAGGCGGCGGCCCGTGCGGCAGAGCGGGGGGGCGCCGCGGTCCGGCTCCGCCGGGTGCCGGAGCTGGCACCGGACGAGGCCGTCCGCGCCAACCCTGCCTGGAGCCGCCACCGTGAGGCGACCCGGCACATCGCCGAGGCCACCATGGACGACCTCAAGGCGGCTGACTGCCTGCTCTTCAGCGTCCCTACCCGGTTTGGGAGCATCCCGGCACAGATGAAGCAGTTTCTTGACCAGGCGGGGCCGCTCTGGGCTCAGGGCGAGCTGGCCAACAAAGCCGTCTCCGCCATGAGTTCGGCCCAGAATCTGCACGGCGGGCAGGAGGCCACCCTGCTTGCGCTGTACACCGTGATGTGGCACTGGGGCGCCATCGTGGTGGCACCAGGGTACACCCATCCCGCCTACTTCGCGGCCGGGGGAAACCCATATGGCGTCAGCACGGTGGCGGTGGAGAACGGACAGCTGGCGGAGGAGACGGTCGCCGCAGTGGAGGCCCAGACCCAGAGGCTGCTTCAAGTGGGAAGCTGGATCCGGGCGGGCCTGAAGGCGCACACGATGGCCTGAACGGTCCACAGCCTTCCCGGGTCCCCTTGCTCCCCGCCGCGGCCTTGGCTGCCTGCCGTCCCGTGCTTCCGTTCCCGTCCCAGACCCTCGGGGTCCCCTTTCCTTTTTGATTGACAGGGATAGGGGTCAGGCTAGGATGGGAATGGAGGGGTCGGATGTTCCAGCCTGCCGTGGAAGCCATGCTGCGCGCCGATTTGACCAGCCTGCAGGAAGAGCGGTGGCGACGGCTTCTAGAGCGGCTCGAACGCTCTCCGTTCTACCGCTCCCGGGTGACGGTAACCCATGGGATGCTGGAAGATCCGCTCACGGCCCTTGGTGACCTGCCATTCACGAGGAAACAGGATCTCCGCGACAATTATCCGTGGGGTTTTCTGACCGTGGACCGTCGCCAGGTGGCCCGCGTCCATGCATCTTCGGGCACGGGTGGCAAGCCCACCCTGGTGGCCTACACGCGCCGGGACCTTGAGGTTTGGGCGGAAGTGTGTGCGCGGGCCATCCAGGCGGCCGGTGGGCGATCCGGAGATGTGATTCACAACGCGTACGGGTACGGGCTCTTCACCGGGGGACTTGGCCTCCACCAGGGGGCGGAGGCGCTCGGTGCCACCGTGGTGCCGGCTTCCGGCGGAGCCACCCGGCGTCAGGTCACCCTGATCACCGATCTGGGACCGGACGGCCTGTGCTGCACGCCCTCATTTGCCTGGGCGCTGGCCGAGACCATGCGCGAGATCGGGTACGATCCCCGGCAAACCTCACTGCGCTACGGCATCTTCGGCGCTGAGCCGTGGACCGAGGCCATGCGCGAGCGCATCGAGCAGGCCCTGGCCATCGACGCGCTCGACATCTACGGCCTCTCGGAAATCGTGGGTCCGGGGGTGGCGATCGAGTGCCGCGAAGGACGCCGGGGCCTCCACGTGGCCGAAGATCATTTTTATCCTGAGGTCGTGAACCCCCACACGGGGGAGTCACTCCCGCCGGGGGAGATGGGCGAGCTGGTTCTGACCACGCTGAGCAAGGAGGCCATGCCGCTGGTCCGCTACCGGACCGGCGATCTGGTGATGCTCTTGGATGATCCCTGCCCCTGCGGCAGGACGCACCGCCGCATTTCCCGGGTGGTGGGGCGCGTCGACGACATGCTCATCGTCCGTGGCGTGAACGTCTTTCCGAGCGAGGTGGAGCGGGTCCTGATGAGCTTCGGCCAGCTCTCGGCCCACTACCAGCTGGCCTGGGAAGACGGCCTGCTGGACCGGCTGCGGGTGGAAGTGGAAGCCGTCGCGCCCTTGCCCCCCGGGCAGGTGGGGCCGCTGGAGCGGGCGGTGACTGCACGGCTCCGCGACGAGCTTGGGGTAACGGTCGAGACCTCGGTATTGGCCCCCATGAGCGTGCCGCGCCCCGAGGGAAAGGCCGTCCGGGTGGTTGACCGGCGGACCCGGCCCAGCTGATGGCGGCCGTTCTTTACGCCCTCTATCGCCGACCCGCGGATGCGGCAGCATTCCTCGAGCATTACCGTACCATCCACGCTCCACTGGTGGCGGCCATGCCGGGGCTCGAGGAGTTTCATCACGCGCCCGTTCCCCAGACCATCCTCGGCAAGGGCGAGTGGTTCTATCTGGCCCGGATGTGCTTTGCCGACCGCGACGCGCTGTCACAGGCGCTGTCTTCGCCGGAGGGCTCCGTGGCTGCCCGCGATTTGGCCCGCTTCGCCCGCGATGTGGTAGAGCTGTTCGTGGTGGAAGAGGACTAAGTGACAGGGGCCGCGGCGGAAAGTCCGCCGCGCTCCCGTCACCATACGTGCACGGAGAAGGGGTGAGGGACGCCGTGGAAACAGGTTCCGTCGTCATCCGTGAGCAGGAGGGATGCGTGCGCCTCCTCCGTCTCAACCGTCCGGAGGTTTTGAACGCCCTCAACAGTGCCGTCATGGAGCGGCTGGCGCAGGAGCTGCAGGCGGCAGCCGCCGAGGACGACGTCCGCGTCGTGGTCCTGACCGGCAGCGACCGCGCGTTTGCCGCCGGGGCCGACATCTCGGAGATGCAGGGAAAGTCGGCGGTGGACATGCTGGATTCGGCGCAGATCAACCAATGGGAGTCTATCGGGCGCTTCCCCAAGCCCCTCATCGGCGCGGTGTCGGGCTGGGTCCTGGGCGGCGGCATGGAGCTTGCCATGTGCTGCGACCTTCTGGTCGCCTCGGAGACAGCGCGGTTTGGGCAGCCGGAAGTCACCATCGGCGTCATGCCGGGGGCGGGCGGCACCCAGCGCCTCACCCGCACCGTCGGCAAGGTGCGGGCAATGGAGCTGGTGCTGGGGGGCAAGCCCATCGACGCCGCCACCGCGCTGGCGTGGGGACTGGTAAACCGCGTGGTGGCACGGGACGCCTACCTGAGCGAGGCCATGGAGTGGGCGCGAACCCTGGCCGCAGGGCCGCCGGTGGCGCTTCGCCTGGCCAAGGAGTCGGTGCTGTTCGCGCTTGACAGCACGCTTGAGACCGGGCTCCGGCACGAGCGCCGCCTCTTCACCGAGCTCTTTGCCACCGAGGATCAGAAAGAAGGCATGGCTGCCTTCTTGGAGAAGCGCCGGCCTGAATTTCACGGGCGGTGAGCGCATCCACCGTCCTGGATAAGCCGCAGGCGGCGATCCGGCATGTGATTCGCCTGATGGTGGGGGCCGCGGTCACCGATCTAGGGACCGGGCTTTTTATGCTGCTCGGGCCTTGGCTGTTGTACGACCTGACCCATTCGGCATTCTGGGTGGGTACGGCCGCCGTCGTGCAGGGTCTCATGGTGTGGGCAGGCCCCGCGCTCGGCTGGGTCGTGGACCGGATGGACCGTCGTCGCGCCCTGGCCCTGGCGCTCGTGGCCCAGGCGCTGGGATCGGGCGGGCTGGCCGTGCTGGTGGATGCGCACCGGGCCACGGTTCTGCTCACGCTGCTCGCCGTGGCCCTGATATACGCGGGCACGCGGCTGCAACTGCTGGCGGGCTCGACCGTCCGCTTCCTGCTCACGCCGGTGGACGCCCGGCTGTCACTCAACAGTCTGTGGGCGTTCGTCACCCTGCTGGCCCAATACGGCTCCCCCGGCCTGGCCGGCTTTCTCCTGCAGTGGCGCGGGGAAGCGTTTGGGCTCTGGGTACAGACTTTCGCCGTGCTGCCGATGTTGGCGGTGGCGCTCTTCCTGCCGCGGCTCGCGGCTCCGCCGCGGGAAGAGTCCGGCAGCCTGCGGGAGGCAGCCGCGACGCTCATCAGCGAGCGGGGACTCTGGTTCTTTACCTGGATGATGGGGCTCTGGAACTGGAGCTTCGGCGGGATCCTGGCCATCCTGGTCTACTTTTACCGCCATGACCTCCATTTTTCCGCCGGGCAGGTGGGGCTGGCCGGCCTCTTCATGGGCCTCATCCCGATGGGTTTCGCGCTCATCGGCGCCCGGCTGAACCGGAAGTTCGGGCCGGGGCGCATTCTGGTTGGCGGCGTGGTGCTATCGGGACTCGGCATGCTGGTGCTGCCCGGCATGGGCGCCTGGTACTCGGTGGGGACGGTGCTGGGCATGCTGGACGGTCCCATCGGCCCCATCCTGGCGGCCATGAGCACCATCATGCAGGCGCGGATTCCCTCGCATCTCTTCGGACGGGTGAATGCCATCCGCAACGTCGTGTCCATGGGCACCGCTCCGACGGCGGGCATCTTGTCGGGCTTCCTGGCCGGCCGCATCGGCGCACCGGCGGTAATTGAAGGGCTGGGCGGGGTCACCGTGCTGGGGGCGGTCATTCTGGCCTGGCGAACCCCCGTGATGCATGTAACCCTGTCCGGCACGGTGGCCGAGTCGGGGGCGGCCCCTGCTCGTGCTGCCGCGGCGGTCCGGGAGGGGGAGTGAGATGCCGCTGCCTCCAACCCTGGATGACGGCGTGGTGAGGCTCCGGCCGGTGGAGCTGGAGCGGGACGTGCGGCTTGCGCTGCCCTGGTACCACGACCCCGTGGTGTTGTGGGGATCCGAGGGGACCTGTGACCCGTTTACGTGCGAACGGATTGCCCGGATGTACGCGGTGCTGGCGGAGCGGGGCGAAGTTTACATCGTCGAGGTCATGACAGCACGCGGCCCTG
>JBMFXK010000262.1:0-4685 GCA_049964315.1 Clostridia bacterium
CAACCGAACGGGAGTTCCGTTCCGGAGTCGGTGCCCGCCGACTGATCTACAGTAAGTGAAGTTTCGCACCTTCTGCGTTTCTGCAGGGCGAGGGGCAGGGGACTTTGGAGCGTCCGGCGGGGTGCCGGGTGCCGGATTGTGCTTGATCTGAATGGTCTGGCGGCCGCTGGGGGCGGGTAGACGCTCCGTTCAGCCGGCGCGAGCCAGGGCGGAGATCAGAGCGTCGGCCATTTTGGCGAACTCGGGCGCGGCGGCAATGGCGGGCGAAAGGCGTTCACGCCATAGGGCGGCCCGGACGGCCGCCAGGGCATCTGCGAAGGAAGGGGAACACTTGCGCGTGTACCAGGGGCGGTGAGGCCAGCTGTGGTGGTCGGCGCCGACCTGCAGGAACCACAGCCAGACGGTGGAGTAGAGCCAGAGGCCGACGGCCACGTTGCGGCTGGGGCCGGAGCGGCGCCAGGACTGCGGGTGCTGGGGGGTGAGGTGCTGCTTGACCTCGCGGAAGGTCACCTCGATGGCCCAGCGGTCCGCGTACTCGGCGACGACGGCAGCCGGGTCGGCCTGGATGTCGGTGGTGAAGAAGAAGTCATCGTGCTCGTGCTGCGAGGGGTCGCGGACGATGACCACGCGGATGGGCAGTGTGCCGGTGACCTGGTACCAGAGGACAACGCGGCTGAGCAGCAGGCGGTCCACGGTGCGATCGCGGAAGCGGACTGGGACGAGACGCCACTGGTCGGCTGGGGCGGTGGCGGCGATGCACTCCAGGGCGGGCAGGCGGGCGCCCTTCTTGCGGGGGCGGCCGCGTTGGCCGGGGATGCGGGCGGCAGGCAGTTCGAAGAGGGCGGCATCGCGGCGCAGGCGGGAAGTGACGACCGTGCGGGGCAGGCCGAACTTGGCCAGTGAGGCGTAGGCGCCGTCGCCGACGAGGCGGAAGTGGTGGTCGGGCAGCCAGGTGGCCAGTTCTCGGACCATCATGGCGGTGAGCTCGACGTGGGAGGGGCCGCCCTTGACGAAGACGCAGGCATAAACCGGCAGGGCCAGGGGCTGGTCGCGGCCGGGGACCCGCAGGCAGACACAGACCAGGACAACGTTGAGGCCGAGGGCGTAGACGATCTTGCGGACCGTGGAGCGGACGGGGTCGCGGAAGACGCCGGCATCCTCGACGTGACGGCCGGACTTGTGGACGAGGGAGTCGTCGACGAGCAGGTAGACCGGGGTAAGGACGGGGCAGAACTTCTTGATCAGGGGCACGGTCTGGCGGCGCCAGAACTCGGGGGTCTTCCAGCGCCCGTCACGCACGAGGCGGTGAAAGGCGTCGTGGCAATGCTTACCCTCGGGGTCGGCGGTGGGGAGCATGCCGGTGATGGTGCGGCGGCCGGGGCAGAGGACCCAACCTGTGGCGAGTTGGCGGAAGAGCGCGAAGGAGGGGCGGGTGAAGACGGCGACGGTGACGGCCAACAAGGACTGCCACAGTAGCGGGCCGTCCATCAGGACCGCCCCCCGGCGGGGGGGTCGGGGGCACAGAGGCGTTGGCGAAAGTCTGGGGCGAGGGGGCGGAGCCAGATCGACTTGAAGGAGGTGGTGGGGCGGTTGTGGATGCGGTCACGCTTGCCGCGCCCCACGGTCTCCCCAACGCAGGTCCAGTTGGCGGCGCGGAAGCAGGTGCCGGCGAAACGGTCGCACTCGACGAAGGTTTCCAAGAGCAGGACTGGGTAGGCGTAGCGGGCCTGCCAGTCCCCGGGCAGTTGGCGCGCCGCCTGGGCGAGGATGCTGCTGGCGAGGAACTTGATGCGCACCCATGGCAGGATCAGGAACCGCGCCAGGTTCGCGACCAGATGAAGCCGGGCGGCGCGTTGCTCGTCGCTCCAGCCGACGAAGGCGTCGCGGTCGTAGAGGCGCCAGGCTGCGGCGCTGAAGCCGAGGGCCGCGAGCAGGCGGTCGTCAGCGAAGACCAGGTAGCGGAGTTGAGCACCGGGCAGTCGCGAGTACCCGGCGTAATGATAGCGGGCAACAAGCTCATTCCACAGGCGCGACTGCGCGGGCTGCACGACGGGTCGCAGCTGCAGGGGGCCGAGGTCACCACGCACCCCCTCCTGCAAGGACTGGGGGTCGGAGGCGGCGGTGAAGGTGGGGGCCCTGGGCGGCGCCGGCGGGCGATGGACCGGCGGCGGCAGTTCGACCCAGCCATCGGCGTGCATGCGCCGCAGGGCCAGGGCGCACGACGCGTCCTTCAGCCCGCCGTCAGGCTTGAGCCAATTGAACTCTTGGCAGACGGCCCGGGCGATGGCGGCGCGGTGTGGTTGCGCGGCGATGATGGCGCGGATCACGGCGAGGTCCTGGAGCGTGAAGTCGCGACCGCAGTAGCGCACGGACAGCATGCGCGGCTCGGGCGGTGGGGTGTTCATGGGCCAATGCTAAAAAACGCCGTTCAAAAGGTCCAGGGGAACGCATGATCCGGCCATCCCCCCCCCGCGCGTCCCCTGCCCCCGATGGGCCAAAGAAGTGCGAAACTTCACGATCCAGCAGATCCGGTAGCCCTCTTGGGAGGGCTGAGGCCAGGGGAAGGCCCACCAGACGTGGTCCGGGTCGTCCTTGCGCCGGGCGTGCTGGCGGTCCACCTCCTCCCATGCGGGGTGGTGGGTGACGATCCAGCGGCGGAACTCGGCGTTCTCGGATCGGGTCTTGGGCAGCACGGTGAGGAAGCGGCCGCCGCCGCGGGCGATGTGGTCCATTGCGGCGCGGCAGCAGAGTTTGCTGTCCGCGATATAGAGAAAGTCCGCGCGGCCGAGCAGTTGGACCAGAGCGTCCCAGGTTGGGATGTGGGTGACGTCGTCGGTGGTGTTGCCGGCCTCGGTGCGATAGGCCAAGGGCACGGCGCCGTCGGCGGAGACGGTGAGGATCCACAGCAGTTGCTTGAGGTCGGGACGGTGATCCTTGTTGTGGCCACGGGCGATCACCGGGGTGGCCTTACCCCCGCGGGGCTGGCCGGTGGCCTCGGTGTAGGCGCCGCTGAAGGTGATCGTCGTAGAGTCGTTGTGCAGTTGGCTGCAGTCGAGCTTGAAGGCGGAGATCATCCCGACGACCAACTCGGTGAGCAGGGAGGCGCGATCGGCATCAAAGAGCTGGGTCAGGGCCCGTCCCACCCGGTCGTCGTTCAGGGTGTCGGGCGGGGCCTCGGCCAGGCCGAGCAGACTGGGCGCGTAGGGCCTGCTCCACTCGGTCAGGGCGTAGAGCGGCTCGCGGTGCAGGCAGAGGCAGCGCAGCGCCACCCCCAGGGCGATGGCTGGGGCCAGCCGTACGGAGGTGTCGCTGGCGGGGACCCGGCGCTCGAGCGCGGCGTCAACCCCCAGGCGAGCGAGGAAGTGGTTGATGATCGGCAGAGCACCGAGCACCTCGGTCTGTAGTTCGTAGGCTCCGGGTTGCGTGCTCATCGTGGCTGTACCACCCGGGTGCCGGTGGCGGCGGGGCGGTCCTCGGCGGGTGAGCGGCCGCCGCTCAGCACCTGCCGGAAGTTGGGCACCAAGGGCAAAAGCCAGATGTCCTTGATCGTCTCGCCGTGGAGATTGTCGCGGTCCATCCGGCCGCGGCCCTGGGTCTGTCCCACCCGACGCCAGTTGGCAGCGGCGTAGCAGGTGCCGCGGAAACGGTCGGCCTCGACGAAGGTCTCCATCAAGGCGATTGGAACACAGTAGCGTATGGTCCAGTCCTGGCGCACACGCCGGGCCAGCTTGCCGAGCAGATGGGAGGCCAAGCAGGGCACCTTCACCCAGGGCAGCACCAGGAACCGGTGGAGGTCCACCACCTCGGGCAGGTGCTGCTCCCGCTCGACGGATGTCCAGCCGATGAAGCGGTCGCGGGGTGCGAGCTTCCATGCTGCGGCGCCGAGGCCCAGGGCGGCCACCGGGCGCTGGCCAGCCAAGGCCAGGTAACGCAGTTGCGCGCCCGGCAGGACGATCGCCCCCCGGTAGTGGTAGCGTGCGACGTACTCGTTCCATCGCCGGCCTTCGGCAGGAGCTTGCACCAGTTCGAGCCGGACCGGGCCAAGTTCCGCCAGCGGCATGGCCAGCGGGGCCGCAGGGTCGGACGCGGGGCTGAAGCTCTTGCGACGTGGAGGGGGTATCTCCCGCGTCGGCAACGGCAGCCAGATGACGCCGTGCTGTTCCATGCGTTGCAGCGCGACCCGGCAGGACATCAGCTTGGGTCGACCGTCCGGCCCGTTCCAGCCCAGGACCGCGCAGACCTCGCGCGCGATCTCGGCGCGGGTAGGCTGCCGAGGGCCGTCGGCGATCTGCCGAATCGTCTCCAGTTCCGCCGGGGTGAAGTCACGGCCGCAGTAGCGGAGGATGGGCTCGGGTCTGGTCGGGGTAGTCATGGACTGAGACTAGGCGAATGTCCGTACCAGTGTCCAGGGCCGTCAAGGCTAATCCTACACCGTAAGACCCCTTGTGGCCGGTCCTAAGACCTCATTTCTCAATCGATCCCCGACTTTCCCGCGCCTATGCTGCTTGACATGCTGCGGCTGGTTCGCCAATGTCTCTGGCAACCGCCCTGGACCGTGCGCCTACCGCCCCCACCGCAATTCGGGGAAATCGTCTGCGAGATGTGCGGAAAACGGGCCCCGAAGAAGGAGAAGACCTGCACGTCATTGAGCGCCGCGTCCGCACGGTACTGCGCGCGGCTGGCGA
>JBMFXK010000263.1:0-4676 GCA_049964315.1 Clostridia bacterium
CACCCAGCTGGTACACGGGCTTCTCGACGTGGCGCGCGTGAACCAGGGCACGATCGAGATCACGAGGGCGCCGGTGGCCCTCCGCGACATCGTGGAGCACGCCCTCGATATTACGCAGCCGCGAATGTACCACAGCGGGATCACCTTGCACGTCACCGCCCCGCAGGAACCGGTGTTTGTGGACGGGGACCGCGTCCGGCTCGCGCAGATCCTGGCTAACCTGATTGACAACGCCTATAAGTTCACGGAGCCGGGCGGGGAGGTCAGCATCCTGGCCGAGACGGCAGACGGGTGGCTCAGTCTGGCCGTGCGGGACACGGGGGTGGGCATTCCGGCCGACGGCCTCTCGGCCGTGTTCGACATGTTCTGGCGCGGGCAGTCGGCGGGAAGCGGGCTCGGGCTCGGCCTCACCCTGGTGCGCCATCTGGTGGAGCTTCACGGCGGCAGGGTGGAAGCTTTCAGTCCGGGCCCGGGTCAGGGCAGCACGTTCGTCCTTCACCTGCCGCTGCTGCAAGCGGAACCCGCGGCGAGAGAGCCCCGCATGGCCCCCGGGCCGGTTGGCGGACACCGGGTCCTCGTGGTGGACGACAATGCCGATCTGGTCGACGTTCTGAGTTCGCTCCTGCGTGATCTGGGGGCGACTGTGACCGCCACGCGCGACGGCCGCGAAGTCGTGACCCTGGCCCGGCAGTTCTGCCCCACGGTCATCTTGCTCGACATCGGGATGGCGCCGTTCGATGGCTATGAACTGGCGCGCAGGATCCGGGCCGACTCCAGCTTCGATGGCGTTGCGTTGGTCGCCATCACCGGATGGGGAGGCGTCGAGGACGTGGAGCGGATGTACGCCTCCGGCTTTCAGCACCACGTCTTGAAGCCGGTCACCCTGCACGAACTGGAGACGCTCCTGGCCGCCATTCCCACACCCGGCCCCGAGCAACTGCTGCCCGAGGGGTAGACCCGTGGGGGATCGGGAAGCCTGTGGGACCGCATGCCGCGGCGGTCGGGCGAGGGGCAGCCCCTTCCTGTACCCCTGAGTGATGGTCTCAACCGGCTGGGTCGCTCGTGTGGTCGGACAGCTTGGTGGGCGGCGTTCCTGCATACGAAACGGGAGGTGGATGCGGTGACGCGTGCGATCATCTGGGAGCGTCTGTCGGAGCCGGTGCCCGAACCCGGTCCGCAGGTCCGATTCGACCTGGCCTGGACGCTGTTTTGGGGCTGGTGGGAACCGGGGACCCTCCCTGCCCAGAATCCGCGCATGCTCAGCCTCATGAGCCGCTGGTTCTGGGAATACATGGGGCAGATGACCGGGCACCTTCGCCCACAATCGCCGGACACGATCTGGCTCATAACCCCGCCGCTCGACCCGGGAGCGCGCGAGTACGTGACGCGGCTTGCGTCGTTCTGGTGCGATGAGGTGTATGGGGAGTATCCCGTGAACCCGTCCCGCAACCAGTGGACGGCCCCGGCCGTCGATCTCCACCATCTTCCCGACACGGCACTGTGGGCGGATATGTCGGACACTCTCCAGGGGGTCCAGCACTACCTTCTGCCGATGCTGGGCGTCGGCCGCGTCTTCATCAAGGTGCAGGAGGTGGCGGCGGGAACGGCGTCGGCACGCCTGCACAGTCATACCGGGCAGGACGAGTATTACCTGGTCCTCAAGGGATCGGGCACGCTCCGCATGGGTCCGCACGAACGGCCGGTGACGGGCGGTACCTTCATAGCCAAGCCCACCGGTCCCGATCTCACGAGCCACATCCTCGCCGATCGCGGTGAGCCGGTCACGATCCTGGACCTGGAAGTGTACCCGGACCCGCGGCTGTCTTTTGGGACCAAGGATACGATGGTCTACCCGGACCATCAGGAGCTGGTGATGGTGGGGCCCGGGTGGGAGGGGATGGTGCCCCAGGCCACCCTGGGTCCGACGGACGACGTCTTCGACCACTACTTCGCGGGCTACGTCCGCGCCGCCGACGGGACGGTGTCGCCCCGATCCTTTCCGGGGCACCCTCCCCGCTCCGAACAGGATGGCCACCAGGGGGAATCCGGCGACGGAGAGTGACATGAAGGGTGTGGCGCGGCGTCAGGCATGCGCCCCGACGCCGTGCCGCACCGAGAGGGCCTAGCTGGCCGTCTCCTCGCCCATCTGGGGACGCACCATGTGCTGCAGCCGGGAGGCAACGCCCCAGGGCAGGAACACGGCGGCCGAGACAACGGCCACGATGACGCTGCCCCAGCCGAACGGGATGAGGTCGGCCTTGCCCACGCTCCCTACGTAGGTCATGGCCACGATGAACAGGATCCAGACCATGTACCAGTTCCCGTTTCTGAAGTGCTCGCCCACCCGGTAGAACAGGCCGAATGCGAGGCTCAGCACCACCAGGATCGCGACCGTATAGGGGACGGACAGTCACCCGCTCCAGTACGTGATGAGGGCCGCGCCCGCAAACGCCAGCACCGATACGATACCGCCGCTCCGGGCCCGGCTCCGGATCCCCTCGCGCGCCAGGGCCATCACGGCGACGGGGCTGACCGCAAGCCCCATGTAGCCAGCCACCACCGCATCGCTGATCAGCTGGTAGATGGGGGGAAGGGGCGCCGCGATGTATGCGGTGATGATGCCGACGATGGTGCACACGATGAGGGCGGGACCGGGAATGCGGTACCGCTCGGAGACGGCCTTCACCCGTTCGCTCAAGACGCCGCTGCGGCCCATCGCCAGCATCACCCGGCTCCTGCCGCCCTGGTAGATGTCACCGGTCACGAACGGACCCAGGATCGCGATCACGGCGGTCAGCACCAGCAGCCAGCCAATGTTGACCTTGCCGGCCAGGGCCAGAAACGGGTTGCCCGGCAGCTTGCTGGCGCTGGCCCACGCACCCACGTGGAGACCGAACGCCCCCCGTCGCAGCGACACCACGGAGGCCACCGCGAACAGCACGTAGTAGATGATGGTCTGGCCGATGATGGTGGTCACGATGCCGCGGCGGATGATGCTGGCGTCCCTGGTTTCCTCGGCGTAGTCCGGGCGCACCCGGATTCCGCCAAAGGCAAACATGGCCAGGGGGATGGCGCCAAGCACCCCCGCCACTCCGAAGGGCATGAAGCCAACGCCGCGGACGCTGAAGTTGCCGAAGTGGGCGAGGGACAGGCAGCCGAGTCCCACCAGGAGGTAGATGATGGGCTTGACCCCGCCCAGCAGATTGGTGGAGTTGCGGAACACGTTGATGCCGTAGTAGTTGAATGGCAGGAAGATGAGCAGGAGCACCGCACCCACGATCGCCCCCAGCGTGGGGGAGCCCGACCAGGAGGGGATAGAAGTAGTTGAGGCCCTCTGCGGCCGCCAGGACCTCGATGGGAGGGATGAAGAGATACCAGGTCAGGTCGGAAAAGGCGTTGACGAGATTAGTGACCCGTCCGTGGGTATACAGGCTGTAGCGCGAGGGGCCGCCGGCTTCCGGATACGCCCATATCCGCGTACGTAAGGCCGATGAAGAAGTAGAAGATGGCGCCTACAATCCAGGCCACCACCATCCCGGGGCCGGCGAGGGCCGCACGTGCCGCGGCAGCGACCGCGCAACCGAGGTCGGCTGGTTGCTCTGACATATGTGGGAGACGCTTCTGCCTACGATTTGGGAGAAAAACTCGTTCGATGCGGGCAGCGCCAGGCAGCCCGAAGATAAAGGTCCCGCAAGATCCCGCTCTCGAAAGGATCTGCCGGAATGCGGCGGTCGATGCGTCCCTGACCCTGACGGTGTCGGCTCCTGGACTTCGGCGTGGTGGGGCTGGCATGATAGGCGGGATCCATACTCTGCATCGGCCGCATTGATCCGGACGGAGCCCCGTGCCGTCCAGCGAGTACGAGATGGCTTCAGGAGGGATGGCAAGAGTGGAGCGTCGTCAGTTTGGGGCTACGGACATGAACGTGAGCGCGCTGGGCTTCGGCGGTTCCGAGATCGGGTCGGACACCGAGGTCAGGGCCGTCAAGACGCTCCTGGCCAGTGCACTGGATGCGGGACTCAACGTGGTGGACACGTCTGCCTGCTACGGGATGAGCGAGGAGCTCATCGGAGACGCCATCAGCCACCGGCGGCACGAGTACTACCTTTTCTCCAAGTGTGGTCATGCCTCGGGGCTGCCGACACCCGATTGGGATCGGGCGACCATTCGCGACAGCATCAACCGGAGCCTGAAGCGGCTTAAGACCGATTATCTCGACCTCATCCAGCTTCACAGCTGCCGGCGCGAGGTGCTGGAGCGGGGCGACGTCATCGACGAGCTGGACCGGGCGCGCGACGCCGGCAAGGTGCGCTACGTCGGCTACAGCGGAGACAACGAGGCGGCACGCTGGGCGGTGGAATCAGGGCGTTTCGCCTCGCTGCAGACCTCCATCAGCATTGCCGACCAGTCCGTGCTGGACGATATCGTGCCGCTCGCGCATGAGAAGCGCATGGGCATCATTGCCAAACGGCCGGTGGCAAACGTGGCCTGGCGGATGGCGCAGCTGCCGGAGGACGACTACGGGTACGAGTACGGAGAACGGCTGAAGGCGCTGGGATTTGCCTGGCTCGAGGCTCCGCTTGACGAGTCCGTCGCCACCGCGCTCCGTTTTACGCTCTCCGTGCCGGGGGTCTCAACCGCCATAAGACGCCCGCCCGTGATAGGTTGCGTCTCCG